>JALSIL010000263.1 GCA_026990095.1 Lysobacterales bacterium | reverse complement strand
CCTGAAATAATTCTGAAAAGTTACCGATGCCAATGTTTGGTTTTCTTTTTGCACCACGAGGTTTTCTTTAGCTTCTACCGCTTGGTGCAAGCCGTCACCCCAACGTCTGCCAGCAAGCGTTCGACCAGTAAATTCATCGACAATAACAACTTCACCATTCTCGATAATATAGTCCACGTCTTTTTGGTAAAGGTGCTGTGCTCGTAATGCGGCATTGATGTGGTGCATTAATTGCAAATGCTTTGAGTCGTATAAGGATTCTCCCTCTGCAATTAAACCGTCCTTTTTACATATTTCTTCAACCTTTTCCATGCCTCGCTCAGTTAAATGAATTTGCTTGCTTTTTTCATCAATTGTAAAATCGCCATCAGGCTCTTTTGCTGCTGCTTCTTTTTGTGCTATCAAAGCAGCCATCCCTCCTTCTGCATCTGTTACTTCTTGAGTTGAGGGCTCAAGGCTTGGCGTTAGGCGGTTAATACGGTGATACAGCTCTGGCGAGTCATCGGTTTGTCCTGAAATAACTAATGGGGTTCGGGCCTCATCTATTAAAATGGAGTCAACCTCATCAATAATGGCAAAATTAGGTTCTCTTTGCACCCTTTCTTCCAATGAAAATGCCATGTTATCACGCAGATAATCAAATCCGTATTCGTTATTTGTTCCATAAGTGATGTCAGCGGCATAGGCTTTACGTTTGTCTTCTTGGGACATCTCAGGCACAACAATGCCAACTTCCATGCCTAAGAAGTTGTATAACGGTTCCATCCATTTTGCATCACGAGAAGCCAAATAGTCATTAACGGTTACAATATGGACACCCTTCTCAGATAAAGCGTTTAAATAAGCGGGCAACGTTGCAACCAGAGTTTTCCCTTCACCTGTGCGCATTTCAGCAATTTTACCGTCATGTAAAACCATGCCACCAACCACTTGTTCACGGTAGTGGCGCATCTTCATGACTCGAACAGAAGCTTCACGCACAACGGCAAAGGCTTCAATCAAAATGTCATTTAAACTTTCACCAGCTTTTAATCGCTCTTTTAAAACTTGTGTTTGACTTTGTAATTCTCCATCTCGCATGTCTTGGTATTTCGGTTCCAGAGCGTCAATTTTATCTACTGTTTTAAGAAGTTGTTTAATGAGTCTTTGATTTCGAGAACCGAAAACTTTAGTGAATAATGAATTTAGTATCATGATGGTAGATTTCTCTTAAGGCATAACGCCTGTTGTTTGTGTAAAAATGAGGTCGTTTAAATGGTAGTTGTTTCCATTTTTTTCAAGTTTTTCGTCTTATTTTTTTGCTAAAAACGGCCACGGATTTATTTTATGTCCTTTTTTAAGCACTTCAAAATGAAGGTGTTCTGATGTTGCCCTTCCTGTTTTGCCCATTACTCCAATGGCTTGATTTTTGTTTACTTTTTCTCCAACACTTACTGATGTTCTCTTCATGTGTGCATAACGCGTGACAAATCCTTCGCCATGGTCTATTTCAACGAGGTTGCCATAGCCTCCTCTTTTTCCTGACCATATAACCACACCGTCAGCTACTGCTTGAATTATGGAGTTTGGCTTTCCAGAAAAATCAATGCCAGAATGAAAAGCTTGTTTGCCCGTAAAAGGGTCGGGTCTGGCTCCGTATCGTGAAGATACCCAGCCATTTTTAATGGGTTTACCTGAAGGTTTTATTTGTTTATCAAGGTCTTTTTCTTCTAACAATTTATTTAACAGGGTTAATTGTTCTTCTTGTTGAAGAAAACTTGCTTTAACTGAGTATAAACTCGCGAATAAATCTGCAGGAGTATTTTCTTGGTTGGTTAACTCTAAATCCGCACCACCAATACCTGGTTCTTTGCTAAAGTCGAACTCGTTATCTTTTAGCTTAACCTCTTCGGTTAAGCGTTGTCCTAATGCATTTATGCGCATGCTTTGTGCGTATAAACCACCGATTTGCAATGCCAAAGCATCTAAGTCACGATTTACTGCTGATTTAAACTGTTGAATATCAAGTTCTTTTTGTTGCACAAGTTGATGAATATTTTGTAACTCCAAATTCTTATCAACCGTTGAATTATCGAACAATAAATAACCAAGACCAAGACCTACCGTAATAACAAAAACAACAAGCAAAGAAAACGCTGCAATAATTTTTTGACGAATTTTTGAGTCTGACAGATCATAACTGGTCGTGCCTGCTTGATTTTGTTTTAATACAATTATATTTTTCATAAACTTTTTCTTGCCTTCTTATCTATCTATTGTGACAATTAAAACATGCACAATAAATCTGGTCCAACACCAATAAATTACTGTTTGAATTCTGGAAGCGAGCTTCCAAAAATTTTTAAACATGCGAACTATTTGCGAGAACTTGATCGAAAATTCCAGTCAAAATTACCTTTGGCTCTTAGAGGTCTGTGTTCAATTGCCAATATTAGAGCAAATTTAATCGTTCTTATTTGCCATTCTCAACTTGAAGCCAGTAAGGTACGTATGCATAGCCGTGTGATTCTACAGATTTTTAACCAAGATTTCAAAATTACGACTCAAAAATTAAGAATTATTATTGGTGACAAGTCAATTTAAGGCGTGCAGCTATCCAAAAATGCCACAATTGTTGTGAAAACAGGGTGATTGGGGAAGAGTTCTTGACTAAACCATGGCGACAATAAACTCCATAATCCTATTATTATAACAAATAAACCCGCACTGTATCTTAATGACTTGGATTGCAGTTTTTTTTCAAAGGTTTTTATTAGCCCAGCAGCAACAAACATTGAAGGAAGAGTGCCTAAACCAAATGCTAGCATAAATAACCCACCCTCAAATACCTGACGTGTAGCGGCCGCTGCTAGTAAAACACCATAAAGTAACCCACA
>JALSIL010000262.1 GCA_026990095.1 Lysobacterales bacterium | reverse complement strand
ATTAGGGCACAATCTTATGTGGGTTTTTTATGCCCCAAATCCCGATATAGAAATCACAATCAGAGCACAATCCCTTAATGCACCTAAGAAATCGCCAAAAATCTTAATCACCAATCAGGTGGATTCTATTTTTGACTATTCCTTATGCACATCAACTGCTTGCACTCTTTATTTGGGTATACGCTCTTTTTGTAATTACCATCATGACACGCAGAATTACGTAAATAAAAAAACCAACAACCACAAAATTAACTCCCCAATGATTAGTGATGCTTGCATTAAAACCGTAACCAACGGCTTCAACATAACTCCAAACCATAGGCACAATACCAAATAATGCCAAGGCTATTGCGGTGTAACTCCACATTTTTAGGCGATACATTTTATCGCGATATTGTCGGTATTTCATGACCTTTAATAGCTCTAAATCATCCTTGTCGTAGTGCATAGATAAGGAACAATACTGACAAGCTTTGGCTTTATTCGAAATTTGTTTGCCACAAGAAGGGCATTTTATTAATGACATAAGTTTTACAATTAATGTGAGTTTAATTCACATTAGTGTAACAATTTGAAATTAAAATGGGTAAAATATTGCATAAATAATTAAAAAATTAGATGGAAACACGTGAAAGATAACAAAACCAAAATCGTTGCCACATTAGGACCTGCCAGCAACTCTCCTGAAAAAATAGAACAACTTATTGAATCTGGCGTTAACGTATTTCGCCTCAATTTTTCTCATGGCAATCATGAACAACACAAAATTAATTACGATACCATTCGCGGCATTGCCTCTAAACTCGACAAAGTCATTGGTATTTTACTGGACTTACAAGGTCCAAAAATTCGGGTTGGAAAGTTCAAAAAAGGCAAAATTAAACTAATTGAAGGCGATGCGTTCATCTTATCATGCGGCGAAGATTTTTTTGGAGATGAAAACAATGTCTCCATTAGTTACAAGGATTTATACAAAGATGTCACAACAAAAGATGAACTCCTATTTGATGATGGGAAACTAAGAGTTGTTGTTACCCAAGTCATTGACAAAGAAATTCATACCAAGGTGGTTGTTGGTGGCAAACTCAGCAACAATAAAGGCATCAATATCCCAACGGCGGATTTATCGGTCGCAGCCATGACAAAAAAAGACATTGAGGATTTAGCCTTCGGTGCAACTCTTGGAGTGGACTGGGTGGCGTTAAGTTTTGTTCGCAAACACGAGGATTTATTATTGGCTAGGCATTATTTAAAACTGCATAATTCTGATGCCAAACTGATGGCAAAAATCGAAAAACCCAGTGCCATAAAAAACTTTGAAAGCATTTTAGCCACTGCTGATGGCATTATGGTGGCTCGTGGTGATTTAGGTGTGGAACTATCACCTCAAGAAGTGCCAATGTTACAGAAAAAACTTATCAGAATGTCACGCCAAGCAGGCAAACCCGTAGTCACAGCAACTCAAATGCTAGAAACCATGACCGATAGCCCAGTGCCAACACGTGCAGAGGCAAGTGATGTTGCCAATGCGGTCTTTGATGGCACCGATGCCATTATGTTATCTGCTGAAACTGCTGTTGGAAAGTTCCCCAATGAAGCCGTCACGACCATGCGCACCATTGCCAATACGGTTGAAAAAGACCCAGAATACATTGCTCGAATGCTAGAAAGGCAAATGCATACTGAAGAAAATACTCCTGATGCTGTGTCCGCCGCAGCTTGTCATATTGCCTCGAATATCAAGGCCAAAATCATGGTCTGTTTTAGCAGTTCAGGTGCAACCGCTTTACGAGTGGCACGCAACCGTATTCAAACCAATGTTGTGGCTATCTCACCAAAAATAAAATCATGTCAGCAACTCGCCATGAGCTGGGGCATTCACCCTGTTTTATCACCCGATGCACACAACACCAGCGATATGGTATCCATTTCAGAAACAATCATTCACAAGTGTAACGCGGCACAACCTGGTGATAGGTACGTTATAACAGCGGGCGTGCCATTCGGACAATCGGGTACAACCAACATGATACGCGTTGAAAAATTAAAGAATTGATTCTATAGAGACTTTTGCATAATTATAGTGACGAGTAAAAAATGATTAAATTCACCAGCTTTTCGCTAAAAATCTCGCCAATAACTGGTTATTACCTTCAAGTTTTAACTCAATCTGGCAAATTTTCTCTATTCTTTCTTTCGCCATATATTTATGCAAAGGTCTCCTATATTATTTAACTTAACTTGACTTACATCAATTCATCTAGCCAAAACTGCCTTTATAATGAGAACTCATTAACATTTAGTTTAGTTCTTCTCCTTAAAAATGTAGTGTTTTTACGTGCGACACCTTAGCCCTCATTGGTGTCGCATGTTTTTAAGCTAATGAGTCAATTTTATCCAGTTGGGTACTCAAATCTAATGCTTTGTATTGTTTCAGGATGCAAACTTTGACTCACAGGACAAGTAAGTCCTGCACGTTCGAGTTTCTTATTATTCACTTCACCAAAATCTTTATTCAAATAGACTGTGATTTCAATCTCGCTGATTCTTCTCGGTGATGCACTCATGTGCTTCTTTATACTGGCATGTGTGCCCGACAAATCTAAATTCAAATCATTGGCTTTAATTCCCATAATGGTAATCATGCAACTGGCAAGTGCCGTAGCAACTAAATCCGTTGGAGAAAAGGCCTCGCCTTTGCCATGATTATCCACAGGTGCATCGGTAATGACTTTGCTGTTGGATTGCAGGTGTAACATGATGGTTCTTAAGTTTCCAGAATAGTTAACTTTTGCTGTCATAATGTTATTCTCCTTTAGTGTTGTTAGTGTTCTGCCAATATAAATGCACTTTTTGCATGGCATCATACAAGATGCT
>JALSIL010000261.1 GCA_026990095.1 Lysobacterales bacterium | reverse complement strand
AAAAGAAAAGACCGAGAATGCTATTCATTTAGGTTTAGGACTTTATTTGGCCCAATTAATTGCTCGATTTCATGGCACCGAAATTCAAGCAAGAAGCCATATTTCACTCAAAACTGTTGAATTTTATATCAATTTTAAACTAATTTAATGATTTCATAATTCTTTACATTCTGTGATTAGCTTAAACAAAGCCCGGGAATGAAATAAATTTCTTTTTACTTCAATAAGATGCACAATAAATCGATAATTTACTGTACCTAGTTGCTGTAACTGTTAATTTGTTTAATGTAATTATTTGACTATAATAAAAAGCGAGTTTTATCAAATTTAATTTAATGGAGAGTAAAATGAAAAGAAAAATATTAACAATTAGTGTTATTGCTTTAGCACTGGGATTAGGCGGATGTAAATCGACATCGCAAAATACAGTGGCAACAACCGATCATTCAGATCAAGTTAAACAATTACAAGCAAGACTAGCATCCCAAGATGCCGAGTTAAATCGTGTAAGAAATGCACTTGCCAATGCCAATACCAATACAAGTGGTGACACAGCAATGGTTTCTCAAAGTGATTCATTATTGCCACCAAATGCAAAAGCAGGTGAATGCTATGCACGCGTTTTGACTCCTGCCACTTACAGAACGGTTAGCAAAGACGTCATTAAAAAGAAAGCATCAAAGAAAATTGAAGTTATCCCTGCCACATACGAAACCGTAACAGAACAAGTTCTCGTTAAAGAAGCTGGCGAAACTATTTCCACAATTCCTGCTGTATACGATTGGGTTGAAGAACAAGTGTTAGTTTCAGCTGAATCAACTAAACTGGTAAGTCACCCCGCAGAATATGGTACCGAAAGTGATCAAATTTTAGTAAAACCTGCTTACACAACGTGGAAAAAAGGCCGTGGTCCAATAGAAAAAATAGACAATGGCACGGGTGAAATCATGTGTTTAGTTGAAGTTCCAGCTGAATATAGAACAGTCACCACTCGCGTGGTAACAAAGCCAGCTTGGACTGAAACTGTTGTTATTCCTGCTGTATACAAAACAGTGAAGAAAAAAGTTATGGTCAAACCTCCTCAAGTGGTAAGAACCCCAATTCCTGCAGAATACAAAACCATTACAGTTAAGAAAGTTGCTACACCTCCACAAGAGAATGTAATTGAAATTCCTGCTGTATATGACACAGTTGTCCAACAAGAAAAAGTAACAAGTGCTGAAATGAAATGGAAGCCTATTTTGTGTGAAACAAACACAAATGCTGACATCATTCTACGCATCCAAAAAGCTCTAGATGAAGCTGGCTATAATCCAGGTAACATTGATGGCGTTATGGGCAGTGCTACAATGTCTGCTTTAAGCTCATTCCAAGAAGCAAATGGCATGGCCTCAGGTCAATTGACTATGGAAGCACTTAAAAAGCTTGGTGTTTTATAAATATTTATCTATAATAACATTCAAAACTCAAAAAGGGTTGCTTCGGTAGCCCTTTTTTTATCTTTAAAAAAAGGCAACCATGGCTATTTTCAAACCCTATAAACTTAATAACTCACTGACTCTCGCCAATAGAATCGTTATGGCTCCATTAACGCGGTGCTTTGCTGATAACAATTTAGTTCCTACGCAATTAATTGCTGACTACTATGCTCGGCGGGCAGATGTGGGGTTAATCGTATCTGAGGCAACTATTATTGACCCTCTTGGTCAAGGATACCCAAACACACCTGGCATCTATACAAAAAAGCAAATTAAAGGTTGGAAAAAAGTCACTCAAGCTGTGCATGAAAAAGGCGGGAAAATATTTTGTCAATTATGGCATTGCGGTCGAGTTGCTCACTCATGCTATACTCAAGAACAACCCATTTCGGCATCCGCCACCTCATGGCATGGCAAAGTACCACGTACCGAAAATCTAGAATATGAAACATCAAGAGAGCTCACGACTAAAGAAGTTAAAAGACTCATAAAAAAATACGTAAAAGCAGCAAAAAATGCCATCAAGGCCGGTTTCGATGGTATTGAAATTCATGGAGCTAATGGTTATTTAGTCGACCAATTCTTACGTCAAGAAAGCAACAAAAGAACGGATAAGTTTGGTGGTAACAAGAAAAAAAGAGCCAAGTTTGCCTTAGAAATTGTCAATGGCATTAGCCATGCTATTGGTTCACAAAGAACAGCCATACGCCTTTCTCCTCAGGCCTATGTTCATCTTGAATACACAAAAGGAGATGAAAAAACTTACCAATACTTACTCAAAAAACTAAATCATAAAAAAATTGCCTATGTTCACCTTGGTGCTTTTAGTGACCATTATACTTTTGATTATCTGAATAAGGGCAAAGCCAGTGAGTTTATTAGAAAACATTACAAAGGCAATTTCATTACCTGCGGAGGTTATAATGCAAAGACAGCAAATAGAGCAATTAGTGAGAAAAAGGCCGACTTAGTGGCCATCGGTCGACCCCTTATTGCCAATCCAGATTACATGGAAAAAATTAAAAATAATCAAAATTTGGTTGAGTACGATATGTCGATGTTAGCAAAACTTATTTAAAATTCTAATTCTGGGACACAATACCCCGCATGTGGGGCATAAAAATCATCCGCAGATTTCGTTTGACTAAATGACATGCTTTCTGGCATTGTTTTTAATCCAATGGCATAAAGTATAATCAATACCGATATGACCTTTATCGCTGTACGAGTTTTATTTTTCATATTCTTCATTTTTGTGCCACCACAACTAACCGATCAGAATCAATATCATAAACATCGGCTTGCAATGAACCATAACAAACCACCTGCTTAAATCCAGCTTGATAACACATCTGCGATAATTCCATTGGCGTGTAAACAAAATGTTGGTAGTCTCGTG
>JALSIL010000260.1 GCA_026990095.1 Lysobacterales bacterium | reverse complement strand
TGAATTAAGTTTCAATTTGGGTTTTATATTAAAAGGCGTCCACTTGAGGACGCCTTTTGTTTTCTAGCTTTAGTAAATGTTAAATTGTGCACGGCAGCCGTTGTTAACCCAAACTTCATAGCGGTTATAGCCCCAGTTGCCTGCACAAGAACTTTTGGAAAGTTGTCTTTTCATGGTTATTCTAGCCCCTTGAGGGATAGCACAAGTATTTCTTTTAAGATTTCTTGATGAACAAGTTATGGTGTTACTATGTAGATTGCCATTGTTTCCAAAACCGTTATTACCATTGTTGTAGGGTCCTGTTGTCCCATAACCGTTGTTATACCCTCGACCTCTGCCGTCTATGTATAACTCAAATGTTGCACGACATCCATTGGTTACCCAGATTCCATTGTGGTCAAACCCCCAGTTTCCTCGACAAGGCGAGCGTGATTTTTGACGTTTAAGGCGAACTCCTCCTGAAGTATCGGCACTACAAAACCTTCTTTTCATTTTTCTTGATGAGCATGAAACAACATTGGTGCGGTTGCCAAAACCATTGTTAGTGAAGTTTTGAAAAGGGATAATTCTAAATTTTGCTCGACAACCGTTATTAACCCAAATGCCTTGGCGATCATACCCCCAGTTGCCATTACAGCTAGCACGTGATAATTGGCGAAGAAACTCAACACCTCCACGTGTATCAGCAGGACATCCCTGGAATCGACCATTACGTGAACTGCAAACAAAAATATCGTTGCCGAAATTATAACTTCTGTCTTCTACCACAAATTCTGCTCGGCAGCCGTTGGTTACCCAAACACCATTTCGGTCATAACCCCAATTATTGACACAGGTGGAGTTGCTGACTTGACGCAGTAAAAACACATCACGTCCACCTAAAAAGGCTGGGCAATAATTGCGTTGGTAGTTGTGGGATTCGCAAACCATTATATTGCCTTCTGCTCCGGGTTGATCCCATCCGAGGTTTATACTAAACTCTGCTCGGCACCCGCCATCAACCCAAATACCCGTGTTGTCATAACCCCAATGGTAATTACAAGTTGAACCTGAAAGTTGACGCACTAGATTTACACCATAGCTCGTATCAACAGCACAGTGGTTGCGTCGTCCTCTTATGGATTCACAAATAATGGTTTGGTTGTTATTTTGGTAATTATAGCGGTTTAGGTATTTGCTATTTGATTTATTACCTGCTTGAATGCGTAATTGTGCTTTTTTGTCAACGACAACTTCTGCAGTATTGTTTTGGTGCTTGAGCTGGTTTTTTGCGGTTTGTGCAAAGCCTGCACAACTCAATGCCATTAATAAAATAAGTAATTTTTTCATGTTAATCCCCTTCTTTGTATAAAAATTTTGATAAATGCCTGTCAGCCACATTATCTACAAATCCTAATATTTGGTTCTTGACCAAATGCCTTGAAACATAATAGTACAACGGAATGACAGGAATGTCATTTAATAAATGATTTTGAGCTTGTTCAATTAAACCCTTCTTTTTAATCGTGTCGGTTGTTGTTTTTATTTGAGCAACTAATGCATCGTATTGTTTGTTTTTATAGCGGTAAAAATTGAAGCGTGAATGGCTGGTAAATAACTCTAAAAAACTCATTGCATCGGCATAATCAGCAATCCAACCCGAGCGAAAGGCTTGGCGTTTAATGGATTTTCGCGATTGCACAAACACTTTCCATTCTTGGTTCAGCAATTTAGCTCTTATGCCTAAGGTTTGCCGCCACATGGCAGCAATAGCAATGGCAACTTTGCGTTGGTTACCGCTGTTATTGTATAGGATTTCAATTTTTAAATCGGATGCATTTAAGCCCGTTTGTTTAAATAATCCTTTGGCTTTAGTCTTGTCGTTTTGTCTGTCGTCGATTAAATAGTCCGCCTTGTCACCCACAAGTTTGTGCGGAATTATATGGTAAGCTGGTTGTTGCCCTGTTTTTAATACTTTTTGGGTTAATATTTCACGGTCGATGGCAAGCGACAAAGCCTGTCGTAGTTTGTGGTTTTTGAGGTGTTTATCGGCTAGGTTTAACCCTAAAAAGAACGAACCAAGATAAGGTGAAATGTGTAACTCTTTGCTCAAGTTTTGCTGCAGCCATTTAATTTGCGAATCAGGAATGCTTTCGGTTATATCCAATTCACCTGCACGAAACCTTTTGAGTTCACTGGATTGGTTTTCAGTCACCCAATAATTAACCTCTTCAAAATAAACTTTGTCTTTATCGTAATAATATGGGTTTTTCAGCAGTTCGATTTTTTCTTGCACAACCCATTTATTGACTTTATATGCACCATTGCTAATAATTTGATGGTTTTTACCTTTGTTTTTGGGTAAAGGATAAAAAATTGGCAAACTGAGTTTTTCCAAAAAAGCAGAATCAGGCTGCCATAGGTTGACCTGCAATGTAAAATCATTGATTGCTTTAACACCCAAGTTTTTTGGTGTGAGCTTCATGTGCATGATTTTTTTAGCATGCACAATATTGTCAAACAAAAAAGCATAAGGTGCGGCAGTTTTTGGGTTAACTGCTTGTCGCCAAGCACGCACAAAATCTCCCGCTACAACATGTGAACCATCAGACCATTTGGCATCAGGACGCAAATAGAATGTCCAAACATTATGCTCAACTTTGTGGCTTATTGCTGCACCATAAACGGGTTTACCGCGGGCATCAAGCGTCATTAAACCTTCGTATAAATCACGCAAGACATTGTGTGAATTTAGTCCTTGTGCTTGATGAATATTAAGCGAGTCAACTTCTGAACCATTGCCCCGATTAAGCACCTTATCGGCAGCAAAAGTAGAAAAGGATAAACTAATTAATGTCAAAAATATTGAAAAATTTAATTTCATGCCTAGATTGTATTCCTTTAAAATGAATA
>JALSIL010000259.1 GCA_026990095.1 Lysobacterales bacterium | reverse complement strand
AATGTCTAAAGAAAAATTTGAACGCAACAAGCCGCATGTAAATGTGGGAACAATTGGTCACGTTGATCACGGTAAAACTACATTGACAGCCGCCCTTACAAAAGTGGCAGCAGAATTACAAGGTGGTGAATTTAAAGATTATGATCAAATTGATAATGCACCAGAAGAGCGTGAGCGTGGTATTACAATTGCTACAGCACACGTAGAATATGAAACAGAAGGCCGTCACTACGCACACGTAGATTGTCCAGGTCATGCTGACTATGTTAAGAACATGATTACAGGTGCAGCACAAATGGATGGTGCTATCTTAGTTGTATCTGCTGCTGATGGTCCAATGCCACAAACACGTGAGCACATTTTATTGGGTCGCCAAGTTGGCGTGCCTTATATCGTTGTTTACATGAACAAATGCGACCAAGTTGATGACGAAGAGTTGTTGGAATTGGTAGAGATGGAAATTCGTGAATTATTAAGCGATTATGACTTCCCAGGAGATGATACTCCTATGGTCATGGGTTCAGCACTTAAAGCACTAGAAGGCGATCAAAGTGATATTGGTGTTCCATCAATAAAGAAATTGCTAGACGTATTAGATGATTATATTCCAGAGCCTAAACGCGATGTTGATCAACCTTTCTTATTGCCAATTGAAGACGTATTTTCAATTTCGGGCCGTGGAACAGTTGTTACAGGACGTGTAGAGCGTGGTGTTGTTAAAGTGGGTGAAGAATTAGAAATTATCGGAATCAGAGACACACAAAAAACCGTATGTACGGGTGTTGAAATGTTCCGTAAGTTGCTAGACGAAGGCCGTGCAGGTGAAAACGTAGGTGTATTATTACGTGGAACAAAGCGTGATGACGTTGAGCGTGGTCAAGTATTGGCACATCCTGGAACAATTACTCCACACACCGAGTTTGAAGCAGAAGTTTACATCTTGTCAAAAGATGAAGGCGGACGTCACACTCCATTCTTCAAAGGCTATAGGCCACAGTTCTATTTCCGTACAACGGATATTACAGGAGCTTGTGAGTTGCCAGAAGGAGTTGAAATGGTAATGCCTGGCGATAATGTCAAAATGACAGTAACCTTAATCAATCCAATTGCGATGGAAGAAGGTTTGAGATTTGCTATACGTGAAGGCGGACGCACAGTTGGTGCAGGTGTTGTTGCTAAGATTTTTAAATAAGAATTAGCAATAGAATAAAAATTATTATTATTAAAATAGTGTTTACAACGAGAAGTTGTATACAAAACTACAGAGGCGACGGTAATGGCCGAACAGAAAATTAGAATTAGATTAAAAGCGTTTGATCACAAATTAATTGATCAATCAGCTGGAAGAATCGTAGACACAGCAAAACGTACAGGTGCTCAGGTTAAAGGGCCAATTCCTTTACCGACACGTATTGAGCGTTATACAGTGTTAACATCTCCACATGTAAACAAAGATGCACGTGATCAATATGAAATACGCACACATAAGCGTCTTGTTGATATTGTGGATCCAAATGACAAGACAGTCGATGCGCTAATGAAATTAGATTTAGCAGCAGGTGTCGACGTTCAAATCCAACTATCTTAAGGAGTATAGGAATGACTATCGGACTTATCGGACAAAAAGTAGGTATGACAAGAGTATTTTCTGATGAAGGAAATTCGACTCCAGTTACTGTTGTTAGTATTGCAGATAACATTGTATCACAGGTCAAGACATTAGAAATTGATGGTTATAGTGCCATTCAAGTTTCAACTGGTGCTTTAAAAGCATCTAAAGTAAGCAAGCCTTTAGCGGGACATTTTGCGAAAGCAGGTGTTGAAGCAGGTAAAGACGTTATGGAATTTAGAACAGACGAAACTCAAGAAGTTGGGACTAAATTAGATGTCAATATGTTTGAAGCAGGACAGAAAGTAGATGTTACTGGTCGTTCTAAAGGTAAAGGTTTTCAAGGGGTAATTAAACGTTACAACTTCCAAATGCAAGATGCCACCCATGGTAACTCTGTTTCTCATAGAGCGCCTGGATCGATTGGGCAATGCCAAACGCCTGGACGAGTATTTAAAGGCAAAAAAATGGCAGGACACATGGGTGACAGAAATGTTACGACTCAAAATCTTGAAATAGTAAGAGTAGATGCAGAAAAGGGTTTGCTACTTATTAAAGGTGCTGTTCCAGGTGCTAAAAATTCAAGAGTAATCATTAAACCAGCGGTCAAAGCTTAAGGAGACTATGATGGAAATTAAAGTAGCAGGTAAAAAAGCTAAAGTTGAAGTTTCTGATGAAGTTTTCAACAGAGATTATTCTGAAAGCTTGGTTCACCAAGTTGTAACAGCATTCTTGGCTGGTGGTCGTGCGGGTACCAAAGCACAAAAAAATCGTTCAGCAGTTAGAGGTGGCGGCAAAAAACCTTTTAAACAAAAAGGAACTGGTCGTGCACGTGCAGGGACAATCAGAAGCCCTATTTGGGTTGGTGGTGGTAAGACTTTCGCAGCAGCACCAAGAGATCACTCTCAAAAAGTAAACAAAAAGATGTATAGAGCTGGCATGAAATCAATTATTTCAGAATTGACTCGTTCAGAGCGAATGGTCTTCGTAAACAGTATTTCTATCAAAGAAGGCAAAACTAAAGAAGCGATTAAATTTTTAGCTAAACATAAAATGACAAAGGGAACAATTGTGGTTGATGAAATTACTTCTGAAGTAGTTTTGGCAACTAGAAATATACCAAATATATATGTTACTGATGTAAGGTCACTGGACCCAGTGTCTTTAGTGTCTTCTGAAAAAGTTATTATGACAGCAGCGGCTGCAGAAAAAGTACAGGAGTGGTTATCATGAGTTTGAACAACTTATACACAACATTATTGGCTCCAATTATCTCTGAAAAGAGTAATCGAGTGGGGGAACAATCAAATCAATATGTTTTTCGAGTTGCAGTGACTTCAACTAAGCAGCAGGTAAAAGCGGCGATAGAGAAGCTTTTCTCAGTAAATGTTGAAAACGTACAAATTTTAAATGTTAAAGGTAAAACTAAATCATTTAAAGGAAAGCCAGGCAAACGTCCAGATTGGAAAAAAGCCTATGTTAAGGTTCAATCAGGTCAATTAATTGACTTTGGTACTGCGGAATAATTAGGAGATAATCATGGCATTAATCGTATTAAAACCAACTTCCCCAGGTCGAAGAGGCACGGTAAGAGTTAAGAGAGATGGTCTTTATAAAGGCGGTCCTCATGAGGCGTTAGTTGAAAAGAAATCAAAGACTGGCGGTAGAAATAATAACGGCAGAATCACTACACGTCATATTGGAGGTGGTCATAAGCAACGTTACAGAATCATTGACTTTAAACGAAATAAAGATGGAATCCTAGCCAATGTAGAACGCATTGAATATGATCCAAATCGTACAGCCTATATTGCATTAATTTGTTATGCAGATGGTGAAAGACGTTATATTATTGCTCCAAAAGGATTGGAAGCAGGTATGTCTGTACAGTCAGGTAACAATGCACCAATTAAACCAGGTAATGCATTGCCTTTGAGCAATATACCTTTAGGTTCTGTTGTTCATTGTATTGAAATGAAGCCAGGAAAAGGCGCACAAATAGCTCGTTCAGCAGGTGCAAATGTACAGTTGGTTGCACGTGCTGGAATGTATGCAACACTTAGATTGAGATCTGGTGAGATGCGTAAAGTTCCTGCTGCGTGTAAAGCAACGCTAGGAGAAGTATCAAATGGTGAGCACAACCTTGAAAAATTAGGTAAAGCTGGTGCTAGTCGCTGGAGAGGTGTTAGACCGACTGTTCGTGGAGTTGCCATGAATCCAGTAGACCATCCACATGGTGGTGGTGAAGGCCGTACTTCTGGTGGTCGTCACCCTGTAACTCCTTGGGGTATGAAAACCAAGGGTTATAAGACTCGTAAAAACAAGCGTACAGATCAGTATATTGTACGTCGTAGAAACAAAAAATAGGTAAATAGATATGCCACGTTCTCTAAAAAAAGGTCCTCACGTAGACCATCATTTAATGAAGAAAGTACTCAAGGCTGTTGAGGAAAATAACAAAAGACCAATTCAAACCTGGTCACGTAGGTCAATGATATTACCGGAAATGGTTGGATTAACAATCGCTGTACACAATGGTAGGCAGCATGTTCCTGTACTAATTTCTGAAGAAATGGTCGGCCATAAATTGGGTGAGTTTTCGCCAACACGAACTTTTAAAGGCCATCAGGCTGATAAAAAATCATAATTATAGGTATGAGTATGGAAATTACAGCAAAACATAACAGAGCTGCAATATCGGCACAAAAGGTGCGGTTAGTAGCAAACCAAGTGCGCGGCATGCAGGTAGAAAAAGCTGAACAATTATTGTCTTTCAGTCCTAAAAAAGCAGCACATTTAATCAAGAAAGTATTGATGTCGGCGATTGCAAATGCAGAACATAATGAAGGACTGGATGTTGATGAGTTAATCATTAGCACTATCACAGTAGATGAAGGCCCAACTTTGAAGCGTGGAAGAGCACGTGCAAAAGGAAGGGGAACAAGAATATTAAAAAGAACCAGCCATATCACTGTGAAAGTGGCTGAAGCATCATAAAGGTAATATTATGGGTCAAAAAGTACATCCAATTGGAATTAGACTAGGTATCTCGAAGCCTTGGAATGCAACCTGGTATGCAGAAAAAGAAGTTTTTGCAGATCAATTGATTAAGGATATTAAAGTTAGAAAATACTTAAGAAAAGAATTAGCAAATGCTTCAGTAAGTCAAATTGAAATTGATCGCCCTGCAAACAATGCTCGGGTTACAATTCATACGGCAAGACCTGGCATTGTAATCGGTAAAAAAGGCGAAGATATTGAGCGTTTAAAAAAGGCTGTAACAAAAATGATGGGTGTTCCAACCAACGTTAATGTTGCTGAAATAAGAAAACCTGAATTAGATGCTGAATTAATAGCTCAAGGTATTGCATCTCAGCTAGAAAGGCGTATTATGTTCCGTCGCGCCATGAAACGTGCAGTTGGTAGTGCGATGAGGCTTGGTGCTCTTGGAATTCGAGTTGCTGTTGCAGGTCGTTTAAATGGTGCAGAGATTGCACGAACTGAATGGTATAGAGAAGGACGAGTGCCTTTGCATACATTTAGAGCGAATATCGATTATGCAATGGGTAAGGCTTATACCACTTATGGTGTTCTTGGTATTAAAGTGTGGGTTTATAAAGGTGATATTTTTGACTTACATGCTTCTCAAGAACAAAAGAAACAACAAGGTAAGAAACGGAGATAACAAATGCTGCAACCAAAAAGAACAAAATTTAGAAAGCAGCAAAAAGGTCGTAATCGCGGTCTTGCGCATGCAGGTAATAAAGTAAGCTTTGGCGAGTTTGGTCTTAAGGCTACTGGAAGAGGTTTTATGACAGCTAGGCAGATTGAAGCTGGACGTAGAGCCATTACCCGTCACGTTCGCCGTGGTGGAAAATTATGGATAAGAGTATTTCCAGACAAGCCGATAACAGCAAAACCTGTTGAGGTTCGTATGGGTAAAGGTAAAGGTAATGTTGAGTACTGGGCTGCGGTTATTAAACCAGGTCGAGTCATATACGAAATTCAGGGTGTTGCAGAAGATGTGGCTCAGGCTGCATTCGCAAAGGCGGCTGCTAAGTTCCCGTTTAGTACAACATTTGTTAAAAGAACGGTGATGTAAATGAATGCTAAAGAAATGAAAAGTAAACAGCCAGCTGAATTAAAAGAGACATTGACTGAATTGTTGAAAACTCAGTTTGATTTAAGAATGGCTAGAGGTAATGGGCAGCTAACAAAAACACATGTTTTAAAAGAAGTTAGGCGTGATATTGCTAGAGCTAAGACAATAATTAAGCAAAAAGAGCTTGAACTAAACAAAGCAGGAAACAAATAATGACTACTGAAAAAGAAATATTGCGTACTAAGCAAGGTGTTGTCGTTAGTGACAAGATGGATAAGACGGTTACTGTATTAATTGAACGAAAAGAAAAGCATCCAATTTATGGAAAATACATTAAACGTTCAAGTAAAGTTCACGCACATGATGAAGAGAATGGTTTTAAAATGGGTGATAAAGTAAAAATTACTGAAACACGTCCATACTCAAAAACTAAATCATGGAAAGTTGTTGGCTTAGTCAACGCTGCACAATAAGTGCTTAGGCATTAAATTAAAGAGGTATAAACCATGATTCAAATGCAAAGTAGATTAAGCGCAGCTGATAACAGCGGTGCTAAAGAAGTGATGTGTATCAAAGTACTGGGTGGATCTAAAAGAAGATATGCTGGTATTGGTGACATTATTAAAGTAACTGTAAAACACGCCATTCCACGCGGAAAAGTAAAAAAAGGTGAGGTTTATAATGCAGTTGTTGTTAGAACACGTAAAGGTGTTAGACGTCCAGATGGATCTTTGATTCGTTTTGATGGCAATGCTGTGGTTATGTTAAATAGTAAGCTAGAGCCAATTGGAACACGTATATTTGGCCCTGTAACCCGAGAACTTCGTTCAGAAAAGTTTATGAAAATTATTTCATTAGCTCCTGAAGTATTATAAGAGTAAGAAAATGAATCGAATTAAAAAAGGTGATGAAGTAATAGTGATTGCGGGACGCTCAAAAGGGACTCGTGGTTCAGTATTATCTGTATTAAAAGATGGGAGATTGCTTGTGGATAACGTTAACATGATTAAGAAGCATGTGAAAGTTGACCCAAACAACCCCGAAAAGCCAAGTGGAATTATTTCTAAAGAGGCGCCAATTCATGTATCGAATGTAATGTTATTTAACAATGCAACAGGTAAAGGCGATAAAGTTAGTTTTAAAACTCTTGAAGATGGCAAAAAAATTAGAGTGTTTCGTTCGAATGGCGAAGCGGTTGACGCATAAGTAGAGTGATATTATGACTAGATTAGAAACATATTATAAAGAGACTGTAATTCCTTTAATGATGAAAGAATTCGGTTATAAAAATGTTATGGAAGTTCCCAAGCTTGTAAAGATTGGTTTAAATATGGGTGTTGGCGAGGCCGTAGGTAATAAAAAAATCATGGTTAATGCCACAGGTGACATGGAAAAGATAGCAGGACAAAAAGCCTTAGTGACTTATGCTAAAAAATCAGTTGCTGGTTTTAAAATTCGTGATGGCTGGCCGATTGGCTGTAAGGTGACTTTAAGACGCAATAAAATGTATGAATTTTTTGATAGACTGGTTAATGTATCAATTCCAAGGATTCGTGATTTTCGCGGTCTAAGCCCTAAATCATTTGATGGGAGAGGCAACTACTCAATGGGCATAAAAGAACAGATTATATTCCCAGAAATTGAATACGATAAAATTGACACGATTCGTGGTATGGATATTACTTTTGTAACAACAGCAAAAAGTGATAAAGAAGCAAAAGCATTGTTGGCTGCTTTTAGTTTTCCCTTTAAGAATAAATAGAGAAGAGTTATGGCTAAAGAATCAATGATTCAAAGAGATTTGAAAAGAACAAAAATTGTAGCGAAATACGCTAAAAAAAGAGCGGAAATAAAAGCAATTATCACAAATCCTGAAACTTCTTATGAAGACATGATGGATGCTTATGTAAAGTTGCAAAAGTTGCCAAGAAATTCTTCTCCTTCAAGACAAAGAAATAGATGTAAACTTTCAGGTAGACCACGTGGTTATTACCGTAAGTTTGGTTTAAGTAAAACACAGTTCAGAGAAGCTGCAATGCGTGGCGATATCCCTGGCTTGAAAAAAGCGAGCTGGTAAGCTGCTAATAGATTAGGAAAAAGATTATGAGTATGACAGATCCAATTGCAGATATGCTAACACGCATAAGAAATGCACAAATGGTAGCTAAGAAATCAGTTATGATTCCAGCTTCAAAAATTAAGAAAAGCCTATGTTCAGTATTGCAAAAGGAAGGGTATATCCAATCTTTTGCATTGATTAATGGCAAAGACAGTTCCACTGGACACCCGCAAATACAAGTTAACCTTAAATATTACCAAGGAAAGCCAGTGATAGAATACATTAATCGTGCCTCTAAGCCAGGTTTAAGATTGTATAAAGGCAAGAGTGAATTGCCAAAAATTGATGCAGGATTCGGTACAGCAATTATCTCGACTTCAAAAGGTTTATTAACTGACTTTGAAGCAAGAGAAGCTGGCGTTGGTGGCGAAGTCATCTGTATAGTTAAATAGGATAGGAGAATAGTATGTCTAGAATTGCAAAAAATCCAGTTACTATCGCCTCTGGAGTGACCGTTGATATTAAGGGTCAAAATGTAACAATTAAAGGGCCAAAAGGAACGGGTTCAATTGTATTAAATGAAAATGTGGCTATTAAAGAAGAAGATGGTTCTTTGTTGTTTAGTCCAAAAAACGACACATCTATGCCAATTACAGGCACAATGCGCTCTTTAGTAAATAATATTGTTATTGGTGTGACCCAAGGTTATACAAAGAAAATGTTATTAGTAGGAGTTGGTTATAGAGCAACACTTCAGGGTAAAGACTTAAAACTTGCCCTAGGTTTTTCACATGATGTTATATACAAGGCACCTCAAGGAATTACTTTTGAAGTTGCTAAAAACCAAACAGAAATTGATGTTTCAGGGATTGATAAACAGCAAGTTGGTCAAGTATGTGCTGAAATTAGAGCGTATAGACCACCTGAGCCTTATAAAGGAAAGGGCGTGAGATATGCAGATGAAAGAGTATTTAGAAAAGAAGCTAAGAAAGCTTAATAACAATTAAATTTGAGTAAAAATAATGAGTAATGTTAAAAATAAAGCGAGATTAAGAAGAGCAAAAACAGCACGTGCTAAAATACGTAGACTTGGTGTTCCTTCGTTATCTATTCATAGAACTGATAAAAATCTTTATGCTCAAATACTTTCTGGTGATAAAACACAAACATTAGCAAGTGCATCTTCTTTAGAGAAGAAGTTAATTAAAAAAGGCGTTTCTGGTAAGAATATTGAAGCAGCCAAAATAATTGGTGAAGCGATTGCTAAGCGTGCAAAAAAAGCAGGAATTGATAAAGTTGCATTTGACAGATCTGGTTTTCTTTACCACGGTAAAGTAAAAGCATTGGCAGAAGCAGCAAGAGAAGCAGGACTAGAGATTTAGTCTGGCGCGATTTGAGTCAAAACAGTAAATAAATATTAAAGATTAAGGTAAATAAAAATGGCGAGCGTAGATAGAAGAAAAGATGAAGGCGATGGTCTATTAGAACGTTTGGTTGCGGTTAACCGTGTATCAAAAGTTGTAAAAGGTGGTCGAGTATTTAGTTTTACAGCATTAACAGTTGTTGGTGACGGCAATGGAAAAATTGGATTTGGTTACGGTAAAGCAAAAGAAGTACCAATAGCTATTCAAAAAGCAATGGATAAAGCACGAAATAACATTATTCGTGTTGACTTAAAAGAAGGAACTCTTTGGCATCCAATTAAGGCAAAGCACTCAGGTTCAAAAGTATACATGCAACCAGCATCAGATGGTACAGGTGTTATTGCAGGAGGTGCTATGCGTGCGGTATTTGATGTCGTTGGCGTGCAAAATGTATTGGCAAAATCACAAGGCTCAAACAACCCACAAAACCTAGTTAGGGCCACAATAAATGGGCTTAAGAATATTACTTCTCCAGATTCTGTTGCAGCAAGAAGAGGTAAAACAATTGAAGAGGTGATGAAGAATCATGGCTAAAATTAATACAGTTAAAGTTACCCTGACAAAAAGTCCAATTGGTGCTTTGAAAAATCATAAAGCTTGTGTGAAAGGTTTAGGCCTACGCAGGATGCATCAAACTGTAGAGGTCATTGACACTCCGCAGAACCGTGGAATGATAAACAAGGTGATTCACTTATTAACAGTTGATGAAACTAAATAAAGGCGGATATTACAATGCATTTAAATACAATAAAGCCCGCTGCTGGTAGTAAAAAAGCAGCAAAAAGAGTTGGACGGGGAATTGGTTCAGGAAATGGAAAAACATGTGGTCGCGGTCATAAAGGACAAAAATCACGTTCAGGTGGATGGCATAAAGTTGGTTTTGAAGGCGGTCAAATGCCTCTACAAAAACGTTTGCCGAAATTTGGTTTTGCTTCAAGAATGGCAAAGTATAGTGATGAAATTTGTTTGTATCACTTAGAGTCAATGAAAGTTGATACTGTTGATTTGGCTTCTTTGGTTGAAAAAGGATTAGTCAGACGTTTTGTAACTAAAGTAAAAGTTATCAACACCGGAACTATTTCTAAACCAGTAAAAGTTGTTGGACTTAAAGTCACTAAGGGCGCTAGAGAAGCGATTGAAAAAGCCGGTGGATCAGTAGAGTAATATAAAATTATGTCAGCATCACAAGCACAAGTACAAAAAATGTTAGGTAACAAGAATAACCTTTCTGAATTGAAGTCAAGAATATGGTTTGTAGTCGTTTCTTTAGTTATATTTAGATTAGGTTCATATATTCCTGTACCTGGAGTTAATCCAAAAGTTTTATCAGACTTATTAGAGACTCAAGGTGGTGGTCTACTTGATATGTTTAATATGTTTTCTGGTGGAGCATTAGGACGTTTTTCATTGTTTGCTCTTGGCGTGATGCCCTATATTACTGCATCGATAATTACACAGATTTTGGGACATTCTATTCCAAAGCTTAAAGAGCTTAAGAAAGAAGGTGAGTCTGGTCGTAAAAAAATCAACCAATACACGCGTTATTTTACGGTGGTTCTAGCCGCTTTCCAAGCTTATGGAATATCCTATTCATTACAACAAATGGGTGGAAGCAACGGTTTAGAGGTTGTTCCTAACCCTGGTTTCGGATTTTTGTTTCCTGCAACTATTTCACTTACTGGTGGAACGTTGTTTTTAATGTGGTTAGGGGAGCAAATTACAGAACGTGGAATTGGTAACGGCATTTCATTAATTATTTTTGCAGGTATTGTGGTTGGGTTACCTTCTGCAATTGGTTCAACATTTACAATGGTTTCAACTGGCAGTTTAAATGCCCTAGAAGCTTTATTCTTTTTAGTATTAGCTCTAGGGATAACCTATTTTGTCGTTTTTGTAGAAAGAGCGCAACGGCGTATAACCATGCAATATGCACAACGTCGCGGTAGAATGGCAACCAATGCTCAGAGTTCGTACTTGCCATTAAAAGTTAATATGGCTGGTGTAATACCAGTGATTTTTGCCTCAAGCCTTGTGTTGTTTCCAGGAGTTTTAGCTAATTTTCTTGGTCAGAAAGATGGTTGGGGATGGTTATTGGATTTGTCACAATGGTTATCACCAGGTAATGTTTTGTACATGATATTCTTTGGTGCTTTAATAGTTTGGTTTGCATTTTTCTATACTGCTCTAACATTTGATCCAAATGAAATGTCGGATAACTTAAAAAGATCAAGTGCAGTGATTCCAGGGATTAGACCAGGCAGACATACCGCCGATTATATTGATAGTGTAACAACTAAAATTACATTTTGGGGTGCCTTATACCTACTAGGTGTGAGTTTAATGCCAGAGTTTATTATGAATATATGGTCAGTGCCTTTTGCACTGGGCGGAACCTCTCTGTTGATTGTGGTGGTTGTGGCTATGGATTTCATGGCACAGTTACAAACACATTTAATGTCGGGACAGTACGAAGGACTAATGAAAAAGTCCAATTTAAAGAATTACGGTAAATCTGGAATTCAAAAAAGGTAAATATTAGTATTTAATCTGATTGAATGAAAATTTTATGATGTAATGAGAAAGTTTGCGTTGATTTCTCACATTGTAAAATTGCAGTAAACAACTCTAAACAACGTGCGTAATGCGTTAAATAAAGATTTAGAGTACATAAAATCTTCTGATATCTATGAAATAAATAGATTGTCTGGATTTATGAGAAATTAGCATTAAAAGACTGCAGCATGCTTGCTGTATGTCTTTTTTTGCACTATAATGCATCGCTTTTTTATGAATACTTGAAATAATTAGGGTTCGTAAGTAAAGAGATAATATATTTAAAACAAGTTTATTAGGAGAGTTAAATGGCGCGTATAGCAGGTGTCAATATACCAGTGTACAAACATGCGTGGATCGGTCTAACCAGTATATTTGGTATAGGAAGAACCAGAGCATATCAGATTTGCGATAGTGCAGGTGTTAATCCAACAACTAAAGTAAGAGATCTAGACGAAGCTTCTTTGGAAAAAATTCGTAATGAAGTTGCAAAATATAATGTCGAGGGTGACCTTAGGCGTGACGTTGCAATGGATATTAAACGTTTGATGGATCTGGGTTGTTACCGCGGTATTCGACACAGACGTGGTTTACCATTGCGTGGTCAGAAGACCAAAAATAATGCACGCACCCGAAAAGGTCCTAAAAGACCTATCAAGCGTTAATTTAACACATAGAATTTAAAGAGAAAATTATGGCTAGACCACAAAAAACTAAAAAGAAGAACAAAAGAACAGTTGTTGATGGAATCGCACATGTTCATGCTTCATTCAATAATACTATTGTAACTCTTACTGATAGACAAGGCAATACTCTTGCTTGGGCAACTGCTGGTGGTGCAGGTTTTAGAGGTTCGCGTAAAAGCACACCTTTTGCTGCACAGGTTGCTGCGACTAATGCTGGTAAAATTGCACAGGATTTTGGATTAAAGAATCTTGAAGTACAAATCAAGGGTCCAGGTCCTGGAAGAGAGTCGTCTGTTAGGGCTTTGCATGGCTTAGGGTACAGAATTACTAATATCATAGATGTGACGCCGATACCACATAACGGTTGTCGTCCCTCTAAGAAAAGAAGAGTGTAAGGAGAATAATATGGCTAGATATATTGGTCCAACTTGCAAATTGGCAAGAAGAGAAGGAACTGATTTAATGTTAAAATCTCCAGCACGTGCTGTAGAGACAAAATGTAAATTAGATCAAGTTCCTGGACAGCATGGTGCAATGATGCGTCGTGGAAAACCTACCGATTACGCGTCGCAGTTACGTGAGAAACAAAAAGTTAGACGTATTTATGGTGTGTTAGAAAAGCAATTTAGAAATTACTATAAAAAAGCAGCTAAGCAAAAAGGTGCAACAGGTGAAAATTTACTTTTATTACTTGAATCAAGATTAGACAATGTTGTTTACAGAATGGGTTTCGCGGTCACAAGAAGTGAAGCACGTCAATTGGTTTCTCACAAAGCAATTGAAGTTAATGGAAATACATGCAACATTCCTTCATACCAAATTAAAGCAGGCGATGTTGTTTCAATTCGCGAAAAGGCTCAAAAACAATTGAGGATTAAAGAAGCACTCAATTTATGGCAAGAAATGAATTTAACAGCTGATTGGGTTTCTGTCGATTCTAAAAAAATGACTGGTACATTCAAAAGTGCTCCTACAAGAGACGATTTACCAGCTGAAATCAACGAGAACCTAATTGTGGAATTATATTCTAAATAACTAGCGAGGATATTGCTTATGTCTGAGATATTGGCAAAATTACTGAGACCAAAAGTTGTCGCAGTAAAAGAAGAAACAAAAAATAAAGCTGTCGTGGTCATTGAACCTTTGGAAAGAGGTTTTGGTCATACGCTTGGAAATACATTTAGAAGAATATTGCTGTCTTCAATTCCTGGATATGCTATTACAGATGTACAAATTGATGGTGTTGCACATGAGTTTTCAACAATCAACAATGTAAAAGAAGACGTTGTTGAAATTATGTTGAATCTAAAGGGTGTTGCTTTTTCTGTTTCAGGAAGAGAAGGTGAAACTGAATTTAATATCTCACTATCTAAAAGTACACCAGGTCCTGTAACTGCAGGGGATTTGCAATTAACTGATGGAATGACTGTGGCTAATCCAGATCATATTATCTGCAATATTGCTGGAAAAGGTTCTATTAACATGAACTTGGTTGTAAAAGAAGGTATTGGCTATGAACCTGCGATTAAATCTAAGAATGATGATGAATCCCGATCAATCGGTTCTTTAGTGCTTGATGCGAGTTACAGTCCAATTAGACGTGTTTCTTATGAAGTTGAAAATGCGCGTGTTGAACAAAGAACTAATTTGGATAAATTAATTTTAAGTATAGATACTGATGGTTCTATCACAGCTGAAAAAGCTATTCAATTGGCAGCAAGAATTCTTATTGAACAAATGGCAGTATTTGTTGATTTTGAAATGTCTGCTCCAGTTGAAGAAGTTTCAGAAGAAGAGAAACTTAATCCTATCTTGCTTAAACCAATTGATGAACTAGAACTTACTGTTCGTTCAGCAAATTGCTTAAAAGCAGAAAACATACAATATATTGGTGATTTAATCCAAAGAACGGAAGTTGATTTGTTAAAAACTCCAAACTTAGGAAAGAAATCATTAAATGAAATAAAAGCAGTGCTCGCAGAAATGGGTTTGAATTTTGGTGTCCGTATAGATAACTGGCCTCCAGCTTCCATTCGTACAGTTGAGCGTTTACTCGGATAATAGGTGATATAAAATGCGTCATAGAAAATCAGGTCGTCAACTTAATAGAAACAGTTCACATCGTAAAGCGATGTTTAAAAATATGGCTGCTTCATTATTTGAACACGAATTAATAAAAACAACTTTACCAAAAGCAAAGGAATTACGTATGGTTGCAGAACCATTGATTACAATTGCTAAAAAAGACAGTGTAGCAAACAGAAGGTTAGTAGCTTCTAGACTTCCTAATCACAGTAGGGCTGTTGTTAAGAAACTTTTTGAAACTTTAGGAACAAGATACCAAGACCGTCCTGGTGGTTATCTAAGAATTCTTAAATGCGGTTACCGTGCAGGTGATAATGCGCCAATGGCCTACGTGGAATTAGTTGATCGCCCTCGCCCAAGTGACAAACAAGAAGATTAAAGTTTAATTAAATTAATAAAAACCCGGTTAGTCCGGGTTTTTTTTTGAGGAAATATTATGAAAGTTAAATCATTACGCCTTTACAGTCTTATTCCATTTATAACTACTGTTCTTTTATTGGCCTATGCTTATTACCTAGAATACGTTGAATATTTGGATCCTTGCCCTTTGTGTATGGTTCAAAGGCTGATTTTTTTGATTATTGGAGTCTTATTTTTACTAACTTTAGTTAAACCACCACAATTTGTTTTCAGAAAAATAGTTGCTGTTATAATCTCTCTAGTATCCATTGCTGGAATAGCAGTTTCTGCTCGTCATATTTGGTTACAAAATCTTCCACCTGATGAAGTTCCTGCGTGTGGACCTGGTTTGTTTTATATGCTTGATACATTGCCACTTGGTTCTGTTTTACAAGAAATATTACAAGGCTCAGGAGAATGTGCAGAAGTTAGTTGGAGATTTTTAGGTCTTACAATGCCAATGTGGACATTAGTTTGTTTTGTTGGTTTTGTGGTATATACAATAATCTGGTCAACATTAAAAAAGAAATAATATAAACATGAAAAATTGGTCTCCTCAGAGCTGGACTACAAAAGAAATTAGACAGCAAGCCATCTATAAAGATGAAGATGCTTTAAATAAAGCACTCAATAAACTATCAAACATGCCACCTCTTGTGACTTCGTGGGAGATATATAAACTGAAACAAAATTTGGCTGAAGTTCAAATGGGAAAAAGATTCTTGATTCAAGGTGGTGATTGTGCTGAATCCTTTGAGGATTGTAATTCTCCAATTATTTCAAATAGAATAAAAGTCTTGTTACAAATGAGCTTGGTGCTTATTCATGGATTGAAAATGCCTATTGTAAGAATCGGACGATTTGCTGGGCAATATGCTAAACCACGATCATCCAATGATGAAACCAAAGATGGTATCACCCTACCTTCTTATCGTGGAGACATAGTAAACAAAATTGGTTTTACAGCAAAAGATAGAGAGCCAGATCCTGCAAGAATGTTAGTAGGGCATGCTTCCTCTGCGATGACATTAAATTTTGTTCGGGCACTTATTGACGGTGGTTTTGCAGATATTAGGCATCCTGAATATTGGAATCTGGCATGGATTGAACATTCTGGACAATCAACGGAATACCAAGAAATGATGAAAAAAATCAGTGAATCCATCGGTTTTACAGAAATTTTAGCTGGAAGAAGGTTGGGCAATTTATCAAGAGTTGATTTTTATTCATCTCACGAAGCATTGCATTTGCACTATGAGCAAGCCTTAACAAGAAAAGTTCCAAGACAAGAGGGATACTTTAATCTGAGTACACACTTCCCATGGATCGGTTTAAGAACGAACCAATTAAACAGTGCTCATGTAGAGTTGTTACGGGGCATTAATAATCCAATAGGCATCAAAGTTGGTGCGGAAACAACTAAAGAGCATTTAATTGGTTTATGTAGGACGTTAAACCCTACTAACGAAGCGGGAAAAATTACCTTAATTCATCGCTTTGGTGCTAAAAATATTGAATCTAGTTTACCAAAAATGATAAAGATTTTACAAGAAGAAGATATTGGGGTGGTTTGGTGTTGTGATCCAATGCACGGTAACACAGAATCAACGTCAAACGGTTTTAAAACACGCAAATTTCAAAATATTAGAAAAGAAGTTGAATTAGCAATGGATGTTCATAAATCAGAAGGGTCAATTTTAGGAGGTGTTCACCTGGAGTTAACGGGTGAAAATGTCACAGAATGTTTAGGAGGTGCAAGAGAGTTGTGTGAAAAGGATTTGGAACGTGCCTATAAAACACAGGTTGACCCACGCTTAAATTACGAACAATCACTAGAAATGGCAATGGCAATCGTTAGTAAATATAACAGCTAAATTTTATAGGGTATCTTTTATGAGTAATATTTCAGTACATTCAGAGATAGGTAAATTAAACACAGTTATTATTCATCAGCCTGGCAGTGAAATGGAAAACATGACTCCTGCAACTGCACAGGAAGTTTTATACGATGATATTTTAACGCTTGATTTAGCCTTAAATGAACACCGCCAGTTAACTGGAGTGTTAAGACGTGTTGCTAAAGTACTGGAGTTTTCTGATTTACTTTGTGATGTATTAAAGGATAATAAAGTTAAACTACAATTGCTTAAAGATGTCTGTAATTTATACGGTCACCCAGAATTAATTGATGATTTATTTGAGTTACAAGCATGCGAATTATCTGATCAGTTTTTTACAGGTACTCTTCTTGAAAAAAACACATTGGAACGCTTTATTAGTTCATCCAGACACGCTATTCCGCCATTACCAAATGCTTTTTTTACCCGTGATGCGGTTATGTGTGTTTACGAAAATATAATTATTGGTTCGATGGCACATAAAGTACGTTTAACCGAAGCTCTGTTATTAAAATATATTTTTAGGTTCCACCCTTTATTGGGAGTCAATAAATTTTACCATGATGGAACACGTAAACAGCAAGATGAACTGACTGTCGAGGGGGGGGATATTCTTGTCATTAAAGAAAATTTATTGATAATTGGTTTTAGTGAAAGAACTTCGGCGAGAGCCATTGATCGATTAGCACAAGAAATGTCGCGAGATAAACAAAAGCTAGATATTATTGTGGTAAATTTACCCAAAATACGAGCAACAATTCACTTGGATATGATTTTTACTATGCTGGATGTGGATAAATTTATGGTTTTCCCTCCATTGATAACAGGTCCTGATAAATGTAAAAGTTTTCATATGCATTGCAGTAAAGGTGAGATACAAAAAATCACTGAGTTTTCAGGTTTACCTAAAGCCATGCGCTCTTTAGGAATTGAAGCTGAATTTATAAATTGTGGTGGCGACCACCCCTTTTCTCAAGAAAGAGAGCAATGGACAAGTGGAGCTAATTTCTTTACTTTTGCACCGGGTCAAATTATTGGGTATGAGCATAATAAAGCGACACTGGAAGCTTTGAATAAATCTGGATTTGAGATTATAAAGGCTAATGAAATAATTACAGACAAAAAAACAATTCAAGCAGGTAAGCTTATTGCAGTTTCCATGCAAGGTGCAGAATTGAGTCGTGGAGGAGGCGGTTGTCGATGCATGACCATGCCAATTCATCGCGATAAAGTGAACTGGTAGACAGAAAATAAATGCAATGCATAGTATATTGACCTGCTTGAATAATTATAATCACGATGAAGTAATAAGTCAGATGGGATGAGTGTGTATGAGTGGGTTGAATGAAGATGTTTTATTTAATCGAAATATAAAAAATGTGGTTGATAAGAATTTTAATATATTCTATTTAGTTATTTATAGTTCTGTCATATTTATTTTTATCAATTCAAATTTTTATACAATAAAATCATCAATTAACTACTTTCAGTTATTTGCCAATGCCGTTTTACTTTTAACCACTTTCTATCTTATCTTTATCACGCAAAAGCACAGCACAAATAAGAGCGGTTTTTACTATTTTACCTCCATTGGCTTTTCTTTTATTTATTATGGCCTTTTTGTTATTACACTTGATACTGTTTTTGTATATCCTAAAGAGGTTATCAATATTTCCAGTAAGTTGCTATTTGTATGTGGTTATAGTCTGCTAGCAATAGGTGTAACGAAATGGATTCGGTACAATGAAAATAGACAAGACGAATTAAGCTACCAAGCCAATACAGATGAATTGACGGGGATACTTAATCGAA
>JALSIL010000258.1 GCA_026990095.1 Lysobacterales bacterium | reverse complement strand
CTTTATCAGCCGTTTCAAATAATCGTGGAACAAAAGTACAAATAATAAACCGATTGCCCATAAAAGTTGTGTGAGCCGATGGCGGCACATGATATTTGTGGCTCAATAATGGCGAAATATCACGCCAATTAAGCCGAATTGGCATTAAACTTCCACGCCAACCCACAGCATCCAAAGGATTAAATGGAAAAATTTGACAACTCATTTTATTTCTATGCTTAATCAGGTGTGTCCATTGTTCATCATTATTTTGTTGGCTTTTAAATTTTTCATTAATAGCAGGTACTTCTATTACTGCTGGATCAACAATCGCATTAGGCCCAAGCAAGCCTTTATCTGGAAATTGATAATGAGCATTAGTGCACTCAATCATTAATATTTTGCATAATTCGGAAGTTTCCACACGCCATTTAGTGCAACGTGGCAACATAAAGTAATCGCCTTCAGATAATTTGATATGACCATAATCGCAAAACACTTCACAATTACCTTTGTGAATAAACAACATCTCATCGCCATCAGCATTGCTGACCAAATGATTCATGCTTTCATCTATTTTGAGCATTCTCACCTTAATTGAAGCATTGTGCATAATGATTGGAGATTTATAGGGGCTGCTTTCAATATCGGTAATTTTATTGGTATCAAAAGCCCGTGGTTGCAAATCTCCTTCAAAGTCTATCCAGCCAGTTGGCATGTTTTTGTGGTAAAAATGCGCAACTGGTCCAAAAAAGCCTTCTTTACCCACTTCGCGCTCAAAAGTCCCTTCTGGCAAATCAAAATGGGCTTGTTTGGCAACTACCCCTTCTTTTTTAAATGTTTGTATCCAGTTTTTCATTATAAAAACCCCCTTCTTTTTTGATCCAATTCAATCGAGTCAAACAAAGCTTGAAAGTTACCTTCACCAAAACCTTGATTGCCTTTGCGTTGAATGATTTCAAAGAAAATCGGACCGATGCAATTTTGGGTAAATATCTGCAGCAGTATTTTTTCTCCAGTTTCTTCATCAGCATCAATCAAGATGCTGTTTTCCTGCAATCGCGGTATATCTTCTTGATGTTTTTTAACGCGTTGATCAATAATGCTGTAATAAGTTGCTGGCGTCATAAGAAAACCAACTCCTGCTGCTTTAATGGATTCAATTGTTTCATAAATATTTTCTGTGTACAAGGCAATGTGTTGTATGCCCTCGCCTTTGTATTCATCTATGTATTCATTGATTTGTGATTTTTTATCGGGGGATTCATTCAAAGGGATTTTAACTGAACCATTAGGTGATTTCATCGCTTTTGATGTCAATCCCGTCTGCGAACCTTTGATATCAAAGTACCTAATCTGTTCAAATTGAAACAAATCCACATAATATTGCCCCCATTTTTCCATATTACCATAATAAACATTATGGGTTAAATGATCAATAAACGTCAGCCCAACACCACTTGGGTATTGATTCATACCAACAATATCATCAAAGTCATTATCCAACAGTTCTTTGTAATTTTGCTTATCCACCAAATACAATACCGCACCACCAATACCCTTGACCGCAGGCAAGTTTAAATCGCCTTTAATTTCTTGCGAACCATTTGCTAAAGCGTGTTGCAAAGCGGCTTGTGCATCATCAAAGACAATAGAAAAGCCATTGGCACAAGGCCCATGTTCTGTGGTAAATTTATCCGCAAAACCTTGTTTTTCATTATTTAAAATAAAATCAATACTTCCCTGTCTAAACAATGTCATATCCTTCGTCTTGTGCTTTTTAATAGCACTAAATCCTAATCGCCTAAATAAAACATCTAAATCCTTAGGTTTTTTTGATGCATATTCAATAAAACCAAATCCATTGATTGTATTTGTTTTTTGATTTGTCATAATAAACAACCTAAATTATAAATTACGGCTATTTTAAGTATTTTTAGTTTCAAATGAAACTATTTTACAAGAATTAGTTACAATTGAAACTATTACCCAAATCTCGATAAAGAAACGCGAATTAGAATACAATCAATTGGTGCGTATAGCAAATCAATAAAATTCGCAGTCACCTTATTGGTGATAAGACATTTTCTTGGTTTGCTAGACGTGCTAATGGGTTGTGCTATAATCGTGTTTTCACTATCTGGATTTGGGTATTATGGAATTAAATAAATTTTTACCTTACCAACTTTCTGTGTTGAGCAATAAAATTAGTGCGGGAATCGCCAAGTATTATCGTCAACAATACAACATCTCCGTATCGCAATGGCGTGTATTGGCTTTATTATCAGATAAAGGCAATCAAACAGCCAAAGAATTAACCATAAAAAGCCAGATGGATAAAGTCAGAGTCTCGCGAACCATGAAGTCATTAGAAGAAAGGAGTTTTATTTCTCAACAAGCCTGCCCTAAAGATAAAAGAGCTCGTCGTTATAAGTTAACAACACAAGGAAGAGCATTAATTAATCAGGTTAAACCCAAAGCACTGGATTTTGAGAAACGATTACTTAAAACATTAAGCACACAACAAAAACAAGACCTACAAAATTGTATTAAAGCCTTAAATTCACAAGTCGACATAATTACCGAAGAAATCTAATTTTTTCAAAAAATGTACTTGACAAAAATCGCTATAACATAGAAAATGCACGCCCTCAAGGTAACGCACAATCAAAATGGTTATGTAGCTCAGCTGGTTAGAGCACGGCATTCATAATGCCGGGGTCGGTGGTTCAAGTCCACCCATAACCACCATTTTATATATATAAATCAATAACTTATGTGTTTAGACAATATTTGTCACTACTGTCCCGTTAACTTTCAAAATATCGTCATTTGATTTGGATTCGATACTTTTATGTTAATCGGAATTCCTTCTAACAGAGGTATCAAGTCCCTTTTTTCAAATAAATTCAGCTGTAGAAGT
>JALSIL010000257.1 GCA_026990095.1 Lysobacterales bacterium | reverse complement strand
GGATGATTACCTGGCAAAACCCTTTTATTTAACAACCTTACTCACCATTTTAACCGACTGGCTAAGTACCAATCAGTCAAACTTACAAAAAGAGAATTTAAAAGACATAACTCGCCCTTCCCTTTTCGATGTTTCGTCTTTATTGAGCAAATTAAGTGGGAACACCGCCGTAATGAAATCTGTAGTCAAACAATTTTTACTCAATATTGAAGAGTTTATAAATGAAATTCAAAAGATAGAAAAATCCAGCAACACCGAAGAATTAAAAAAACTGACCCACAAAATAAAAGGCTCAGCAGCCACTGTTGACTGCGAGCAATTGAGTCAATTAGCTCTTGAGTTAGAAAACCTTTGCCACACTGAAAGCAAAACATCAATAAAGCCTGGCATTGAAAACTTATTAAGTTGCCTAAGAGAAACTAAAACAGAACTTAGCCTCTCAATAAATCAAGCACAATAACACTCCATTTCCGCGTTATTGCCAACTCCAAACCTGTAATATCGTCACTTGCTATTTCAACCCTGTCACAAATTTCGGATAAATGCATTTTTACTAATTGTGCAATATCGTACTCGTCTTCAATTATTAATATTTTACTTTTGATTTTGATTACCTTTTTGTTGGCTATATTAACAAATATTATTGTTGCAAAATTTGTCGATTTATCACTAATTTATAACAAATCGATGTTTTCAAGCTGATTTTTCGCTTCCTTAAACAATAATTTAAGAAATAATCCCATTAATTTAGTCAAAATGATAATATTAATTTCCTCTGTTTATTTTTAATTAAATGATTACAAACAAAAATTCAATCAAAAACAACACGCTAACTAAAGACAGCTATCAGTCGGATGTGTATCTGTGTTTTTCCAGATGGCTCAAAAAAAATATGCAGGTTTTTTTTGCTGATATTAAAGAAATATCAGACAAAGAAAATCAAGACAACCAACAACTCCTTTCTGTTGAAATACATAAACTTAATATCTTAAGCTCCTATTTGCGTACAATTAAGAATATTTTTATGCAATTTGAAAAAGGACACTACAACTTCTTTGATGATAAGATTATAAAACTAAGCTCAAATAAACAAGCCTTTAATGCGATTGAAAAAGATGAAATAAATGAAAAACAATTACAGAATAGTTTAATACATAAATATGAAAAGAAAAATCTTGCGGTGCTTTTTCAGTTTAAACAACAATTATCATTACTTTATAACCAAAGTGTTGACTCCACTAAGCTCACGCTTTCACCATTTGTTGTGGTATCGACATTTGCCAAGAGCATTAGGCTCTTACAATTGACCTATAAAAACAAACTTATTTTGTACAAATCGTTTGAAAAATGCCTATTAAACCAGTTAAACACGGTGTATGAAGAAATTTTATCGCACTATTTCAAACAAGAAAGCACCGCTCATGATAAAAACCAAAAACTGGTAGCCACAGTCATTGACACAAAAAACCAGAACCACAGCCTCGAACAGATTGTTCAAGCTATCGGTATTGTACAAAACAACTTATCTTTGAAAGACCCGCTTAAAATAAAGAATGCTTTTTTGTCTCAGTTAGAGAAAAACAATAATCAATCATTAACACAAATTGACAAAGATAACCTCAATTTAATCACCCTGTTATTTCAGCAAATTCAGAACAATAAACTTATCGAACAACCCATAAAGGAAACATTATCACGTCTGCAACTAAGCTATATTATGTATGCCTTCTTGGATGAAGCCCTTCTACAAAACCACCAACATCCAGCCAAATTATTGTTAAACGAGATAATTAATGCCTCTGAAAAATGGTCAAAACATAAAGATATAAAGGCAAAATACTTAAAAGAACTTAAGAGCTTTATAAATACTATTATCACTGAGGATGCCACTAGCATTGAATTTTTCAATCAAAAAATTCAGGTATTTAAAGCTATTGTTGCAGACCACCAAGAATTTTTTGCTCCACTCGAACCTCAAAATAACTCCGATGAAGGTCGCAATAAAATCATCACCGCTATGAAAACAATAGATGCTCTGTTAGATCATAAAAGTGAGGAATATAATACCCCAGAGTACCTAAATAAAATATTGCGTACACCGTGGAAAAACTTATTAGTGTTACTTTTAGTAAGGCACTCTAATTCATCAAATGAATACCTGGAGATGATTAATTTTATCGATGATTTATTTGCCTTATTAACTCCAAACAAATCTCAAATAGTCTTAGAGCAATCAATTTCAAAAGTTTGTGCAACTTTTGAAAAAGGCCTTAAACTTATCGCTTATCAAGATGACGATATTAAAGAACAATCTAAAGAGTTAAAAAAATTCATCTTAAATTACCACAAAAATCACACTAAAAAGAAAAATACTTCGCTCAGAGATGACATCATTACCAAAATACACTCAAGTATTTCTCTTTTTAATAAATCCAACAAACCTAAAGTTGAAAAAAAAGTTGTCAATATCAATAAATTTTTAATGGAATTAAATAATGCCGATAAACAGTTGGTTAGACCAATTTCTTATGGCACTTGGCTGGAATTTAAACACTCAAACGGCAAAATAATTGAGGCACAACTCTCGTGGATAAACCCCAAAACTGGAAGGTATTTATTTGTTAATAACAAGGGATTAAAAATTACAGATAAATCAGCCCAACAGTTAGCTGATGGAATTAGAGATAAGGATATTGTTATTAAATAAAAGAGACCTTTGCATCAATACGTGAAATGCCGAAAGAAATCTTAAAAAACAAGATTATAAATAAAAAAATGGTAAACTTTGCCTTTAGTTTTACTGGAATTTAAACACTCAAACGGCAAAATAATTGAGGCACAACTCTCGTGGATAAACCCCAAAACTGGAAGGTATTTATTTGTTAATAACAAGGGATTAAAAATTACAGATA
>JALSIL010000256.1 GCA_026990095.1 Lysobacterales bacterium | reverse complement strand
CCCCATGCTCAAGCAACTGCCCTACGCCACCACAGTGGAAGAGATGGAGGCACTGCTGCCGTGGAATATGAAAAAAGAGTGCGTAGAGAAACAGGTACGCTGATTAATTAGCGCTTACTTTGTTCTGGGGGAGTGGTTTTTGAATAAACCTCCTAGTCATGACGACAGCGCCTGCCCGTAATTAGGCTTAAACGTGGGGTTGCTGCCCTCTTGGGGCGCTGGCGAATCTCTAACTGCGTATTTGGGACTTGGAGTGACATTGACAAAATAGTCAGTTACTTATAGGGTTTTATTAATCAATGAACGCCTGAATTATAAGCTAATATCAAAGTATTAAGGCGAGTTTGAGTTTTTAAGTTATAACCAAGCGTTAACGCCTGATTTTTAGTTGAATACTGCGAGAAAACAGAGTAGATATGCCTTATACAATAAGTTAGAATTTAATATAACCCTCATAGTTGTAGGAAAAAAATGATAGATAAAAATGAAATTAAAAAACATGTCGAGAAGGTTTTAAGCAAAAAATCTGGCAAAGAAGTTGTTGCAGAAAAAATAAAAGATATTGACAATGGCGATGTAAGTCCTTTCTTTTTAGCCTTATTTGGTAAAAAAATTACACTTACAGCGAAGGTTGCTCAATCATATCAAACAAAATTTGGTATGAGCTTGTGGGAGCAGATTGCACAAAAATTAGCGCAAAATGTTGGTTGGCACTGTGAAACGCAATATAAATTATATGGTGAAATTAACCCTGCCTCACAACGATACATTCATGACTTATTAGAAACAAAAGATTATGCGCCAAATAGAACTGTTGAGTTAGATGAACTACGAAGAATCACTAAAACAACAATTGCTGAACCGCTTGAAATTCCAGATAGTACCGTTGATGTGTTCATTAGAAAACCTGATGGCACAGAAATCTGTATAGATATAACCACTGTTAAGCCAAATAAAAAAGAATTCAGGACTATGAAGCGCAAACTTCTTATGTGGGCATCTTTACGGTATAGCCAGAATCCTGATGTTAACTTTGAACCATACATTGCAATACCTTATAACCCAAGCAAAGGGGAATATAAGAACCATAGCGCAACATATGATCGAGCTGACCTACTAGTTGGTGATGAATTATGGAAAAAAGTTTCAAATGAGCAATTTAGTATTGATGACTTAATTGAGATATTTAAAAGTATAGGCGATGAACTTAAAAAAGAGGTAGAAAATAATTTAAAATAACCATGACTAATGTTTGACATATGCAGCCGCACGCTATTTAATAGTAACCATGACCAATGTTTAAAAAGGGGAGAATAATGGTTCCAGAGTACTATTCAATTGCTCAAGTCGCGGATATTTTAAGCATTTCAAAAGAAACATTAAGAAGATGGGATAATAATGGAACATTAATACCTCAAAGACATCCAGATAACAATTATCGTGTTTACCATAAGTCTCAACTAGAAAATTTCGAGCAGGCTCAGCTACTTTTCAATAGCAATTGGGATCAAGAATTTAAAATAAAACCCAAACGCGCTTATAAGCTTATTGAGTTATTTGCTGGTGCTGGCGGCCTTGCTATTGGAATGGAAAAAGCTGGTTTTAAATCCATTTTATTAAATGAAATAGATAAACATGCATGCAATACTCTAAGAGAGAACAGACCAAAATGGAATGTTATAGAAGGCGATGTTGCTGAAATTGATTTTACAAAATATAAAGGAGAAGTAGATATTTTGTCAGGTGGGTTTCCATGCCAAGCATTCTCCTATGCTGGAAATAAATTGGGTTTTGATGATGCAAGAGGAACATTGTTTTTTGAATTTGCAAGAGCAGTAAAAGAATCAAATCCTAAAGTTATTCTGGGGGAAAATGTGCGAGGATTACTTAAGCATGATGATGGAAAAACACTCGAGGCAATTAAAAATATTATTGATGAGCTTGGTTATAAGTTAGTAGAGCCGAGAGTTTTAAAAGCAGTATTCTACCAAGTGCCTCAAAAACGAGAAAGGTTGCTTTTAGTTGGCATCAGAAAGGATCTTGCAGAATATGTTGAATTTCAATGGCCTTCTCCTTATCAACGAATTATGACTTTAAAGGACGCACTAAAAAAAGGCATACTATATCCAACAAATGTACTTAAATCTGAAGGTCAGAAATACCCGAAACGAAAGACTGAAATCCTATCTAAAGTACCTCAAGGTGGTTACTGGCGAGATTTACCAGATGACCTCCAACGTGAATACATGAAAAAAAGCTATTTTCTTGGTGGTGGTAAAACAGGAATGGCTAGAAGACTATCATGGGATGAGCCAAGTTTGACACTTACGTGCGCTCCAGCACAAAAGCAAACAGAGCGTTGCCATCCAGAAGAAACACGCCCACTTACAGTAAGAGAGTACGCTCGAATTCAAACATTCCCAGATGAGTGGATATTTAGTGGCCCATTAACTTCACAATATAAGCAAATAGGTAATGCAGTCCCAGTTAACCTTGCCTATGCTGTCGCAAGATCATTGGTTCGCCTTTTAAATGATATTGAAAAAATAAATAAAAAATCAAAACCTATTAAATCAAATATATACAGCAAACCAAAAACCGAACAAATGGAGCTTGCCGTATAAAAGTTCTAATCGGGATAGGAAGCTGCTCTAGCAGCCCCCCCTGTGTCAGGATAGTTGCCGCCTCAGTTGAAACCGATAAATGAAAAGACAGGGGGGAGTAGTTACGAAAAAAGAAGTATTAATTCTCATTGTTCAAAGTGGCTGGCAAAAATTAAAAGAAGATGAAATTCAACCCGCAGGCGAGTAGCCAACGAGTTATTGTCAAATCTGCTATTTCGCCAAGAAATCAAGCGGCGGCCTCATCAATTTCAGAAGCCGAGGGTGTTCAAATTCTGTGTCAGTTAAAAATC
>JALSIL010000255.1 GCA_026990095.1 Lysobacterales bacterium | reverse complement strand
ATGCATTTAGACCACAGGTCGAATACATGAAGCAATCAAAGCAATATTTGGTGGCTTACCGAGCGGATACTGACGTGGATGGTGAGTTTGAAATATTTATGCAAAGACTTGATGGAAAAACACAGCTTAGGCTAGGGCAAACAAGCCAAAGGATTTCACACGCAGGTCCTGAGGGGTCATTGGTCTATGATGCTAGGCGAGTGGACCTTGGATATAACAGCAATACAGGCGAAGCCCTATTAATTTGGGAACAAGAAGATAATAACACTTCGCAAATATTGGGTGAATTAGAAATCTATGCCAGCACAGTAACTCCCTCAGAGTTCATTGCGGATTACACCACCTCAGGTTCGTGGTATGACGTCAATCGCAGTGGAGAAGGCTACATAATCGAAATGTTGCCCAATAATGGCGTGCTTGTGATGTGGTTTACGTATTTACCCAATCAAGCTGAACAGGCGTGGTTGATAGGCACAGGGAGTTATAATGGTAATAGAATCCTTTTGGAAAATGTACAAATTACCTCGGGCGGTGTTTTTGGCCCTACTTTTGATCCTGCATTAGTGCAACGTCAAGTGTGGGGAGATATTTCCTTTGAATTTGATGGCTGCAATGCAGGAATTATCAATTACAATGCCATAAGTAACAGTTACGGTGATGGCGATCACGCAACAACCCGTTTAACCAGTTTATCGGGAGCCAATTGCAACACACCTGCTGCATCAACTGATGTATTGGATGGTATTTCTGGTGCTTGGTATGATCCCACACACGATGGAGAAGGCTGGTTTTTAGAGTATTTAGGAAATAATGCGGTGTTAATGTACTGGTTTTCTTATGATAATTTAGGCAACCAAAAGTGGATGCTTGATGTGGGTACTATTGATGCCAACAGGCTTATAACCTTTGCCAATGTAAGCCAAAAAAATGGCACGTTTTTTGGAGAAAACTTTAACCCAGCGAATGTCAACAATATAAACTGGGGAACCATGCAAATGCAGATAAATGACTGCAACTCACTGTCGGTGAGTTACGATTCACCTATCGGAATTTATGGGCAAGGTGCATTAAATGCCAGTAAAATAGTGGGTATAGATCAGATAAGTTGCCAGTTGTAAGCGAAAAGATTGTTTGTAAAGCTATTTACAAACAATCTTTTTTTGTGTATAGTGATTGCAAAGTTCTTATGGGAATTATTGATGATTAAAGTATCTCAATTTTTTCGTATGAATTATTAATTAACAAGTCCTAAGGTTAGGCTTGTTTTTGTACAGGTCCAAATATAATTAAATGCCCAAAATAGCAGCGCTCAATCAGATGTTAAGTTATCTGGCTTATCGTATTTTTAAGCCATTAGTCGTTCTGTTCTTAAGAAATTCAGTTCCTTTTCAAACGGCGTCTGATTGGTTAAAAAGGATTTATGTGGATGTGGCATTTGAAAATAAAGAGTTTAGAATTAATACTGAGAAAAAACAAACCAAAACACGGGTAGCCGTTTTAACAGGTTTATCTCGCGTTGAAATAGATCGTGTGTTGAAAACTGAAAAACCAATCGAATTAACCGAGCAAAAGTGGAACAGGGCGACAAAAGTACTTTCTGCCTGGTGTGCTGATGAAAGGTATTTGGATGAAAATAATTTGCCATTAGATTTGCCAATTTATGGAAAGGGTGTCACTTTTAGTTCTTTAGTTAATCAATACAGTGGTGGAGCTACCATGAGGTCAATTTTAGATGAGTTGGTTAATGTTAAATCTGTTGGTATAACTGGGGATGTGGTTAAGTTATTAAGACGTGATTATGCCATTGTTCCAAGCAAGCAAAAAATTGTAGATTTAGAGTTATACGGTATGTTTTCGGGCAATTTACTTGACTCTATATCCTATAATGATAATGAGCAAAATATAAAAGAAAAAAGGTATGTGAAAATGGTTTTAAATAGAACTATCTCAATGAGCAAAAGAAGAAAAATTCAAGAAATTATTAAAAGTGAATCCGACAAACTGCTTAATAACATAGACTTAGAATTAACTAAAACATCCTCAAATAAAGGGAATGAGGAGACTTATGAAGTGGGTTTGGGAGTTTATTATTTTGAAGAGAAAAACAATGAAGAATAAAAGAATTTGTATTGTTTCATTAATTCTGCTTGCTTTGGCAGTTAATGCTCAAAACATTACAGTCAATAAGATTAGAAATTTCACAGTTAATGAAAGCACTATAATCAGAAAGGATGGTGTAATTATAAATCCTGTGCTTAATGAGATTATTGGAATAGGTGGTTACAAGATGAGGTTTCGTGTTGGTGAAAATGTTAACCCAACCATATCTCTAGGTACGCTTTTAGAGTTGGATTTAATTACTGATATAGCCGGCCCAATTACTTCACTAGCTCCATTATCAATTCTAGAGCAAAAAGTTTTCACTACTTCAGAAACAGCATTAATCAATGTGCCTTCGGTTTCATCATTGCAACTGGGAGATATTGTTTCAGTAAGTGGAGCAATAAATTCTGCAGATAATTCTATGCAGGCATCACGACTGGAATTAAATAACAACTTACCACAATGGACATTACGAGGCTTTGCTCGAAACGTTACGGCATCAAACTTCAACATGGGAAATTTGGTAATTAACTCTAATGCTGTATCAGCAATAGATTGTACAAATGGTTTTATTGAAAATGTATTTGTTGAGGTTAAGGCAATGCCTGATGCCAGTTATGTTGCAGGTAATCCTTTGTCGACGCTAATCAGTATCCAGTGCCAGACTCCAGATGTTTATGAGGACCCTAATCATAGTATTCCAGTCGTGGTTGAAGCGATGGTTTCGGAAATTATAGACTTATCATCGTTTAGAATTAATGACTTGGTGGTGTTTTTTGATGGCAGTACAAGTTTTGATAACGGTGAGTTAGA
>JALSIL010000254.1 GCA_026990095.1 Lysobacterales bacterium | reverse complement strand
CGTTTTCTTTTAATTGTTTTATGAGTTCAATACTGCCTTTTCGTACCTTATTTTCCAATTCAAATGCCGCAACAATTTTATTGTTTCTACTTAGGTAGGTCAGAACTTTTTTACTGTTAATCACTTTATCAGACTCATTACCACACCACATCAACGAACCAATTTTCCAGTTATCACCATTAATAATCGCTTGTAAACCCGAACCCGATTTTTCAACAAACTCTTTTATCCCTATTTCATCATCATAATAGTCATTAAATGCACTGGCAATGGGATGCGTGCTTTTGTGTTCGAGACTTGCTGCAATTTTTAATAAAACCTTTTTGGGTATGTCACTGAATTGATGAACTCTTGCAATTGACATGGAAGATTCGGTTAGGGTTCCTGTTTTATCAAAAAACCAATGATTCACTTTAGCAATACCACTTATGGCATCAAGATTATTGATTAATATCCCGCTTTTCATCAAGCGTACACTGGCTGCAGTTAAAGCTGCTGGTGTTGCCAATGATAAAGCACAAGGACACGTTGCAACCAAGACTGCCAAGACGGTGACCAATGCTTTATCGGGGTTATAAATTGAATAATAGATTGCCGTTAGAGCTGCCAGCATTAACACTATTGCCACAAACCAAGAGGCAATTTTGTCTACAAGTAGCAATGTTCTGGGCTTTTGTAATTGGGCATTTTCAAGTAGATTGCTCAGGTTGGCTAATATGGTATCATTGCCAATTGCTGTGGACTTTATTCGAATAGAACCCGTTTGCACTAAACTGCCTGCCATCACGTGATCACCCACTACGCGATTTATCGCTCTGGATTCGCCAGTTATCATGGATTCATCTACTTTAGCATTGCCTTCAGTGATTATCCCATCTAAGGCTATAATATCGGTTTCATCAGCACGAATTACATCCCCTTTTACAATATTATCAAGTGGTAGGTTAACAAATTCACCATCACGCATTGCCGCTACGCTTGTTGGTATCATGCTCCCTAAGGCATCGTTACTGCTCATGCCTTGATGGCGAACCGACATTTCAACAAAGCGACCCGCTAAGAGAAAAAACACAAACATAACCATAGAGTCAAAATAAATTGCGTGCCCACTATGGGTCAAAACATTCCAGACACTCACTGTATATGCCAATGAGATGGATAATGCCACTGGCACATCCATGCCTAAGTGTTTATTGCGCAGGTCTCGAATGGCATTTTGATTAAAAGTATTGCCTGCGTAAAAAAACACAACTGTAGCTACAAGTAAGCTAACTAATTCAAAGAATCGTCGCATTTGCGGGTCAATACCAGTGTATTCTCCACTGTAAAGTGGGACGGATAATGTCATGATAAACATCATGCCTAAGCCTGAAACAATCAACCTTTTTAAGGCGTTTTTTCGCTCTTGACTTACGATTTCTTGTGAATCTTGTTCATGGCTAACAATGGGTTTGTAACCCAGAAAGTTAAGTGCCGTGAGTATTTGTGAGAGCTTAATTTTGTTTAAATCAAATTCAACACGCACAATTTTTGTTATGCTATTGAGTTTCACTTCTTGTATCCCGTCAAGTTGTCGCAAATGTTTATCAACCAGCCAACCACAGGCACTGCAATACATCCCTTCTAATCGAATAGAAACTTGATAGACAGAATCCTTGAGGTGCTTGGCAAATGATTTAAATGAAACGGCTTCATCGTATTGCAGCCACTTTTTTTCAGCCACTTCTGCCTTATGAGCGGGTTTTGAGTCGCCCCGATAATCGTAAAACTCACAATACCCTTCTTCATCAATAAACTCAGCCACAGCCTTGCATCCATGGCAACACATTTTTTGTTGTGCACCATTGATAGTGGCATAAATATTGACTCCATCAGGAATTAATTCATGGCAATGAAAACAAGTTGAACAAACGGTATCTTTCATAAGAAATCAGAACTATGATTCAGTAAAAAAACAGATTAACACACGAACAAAGAGTTGGATAAAACATTTTTAAAACAATTGTTTCATCCAGATTCACCCTTTTTTAACAAACATTTAAAAATAGAGCTGTGCCCAACTCCCAAAACGTGTAAAAATGGCAAAGGTCTCAAGGAGCTTGTCTTGGAATTACTTTTTATCGTCGTCAGACTTATAAGATATATTATGCTCTAACACTTGTGGTGCATGCTTTGAGGCAATGACCAATGTTGTAATTGATGCAACAACAGCAATAGTTGGCAATGCAATAACAAACCACACAATGGGGTATTTATACCATGCTTTCTTTTCTATTTTATTTTTTTGGTCCAAAATACTTAGTCTCCTCGGTTATCGTTGTTCCGTCTTCTCCGACAGCAGTGATTATAATCTGAATGTTTTGAATACGTCGTTTGACATCTGCTTTTTGAGCCCTGACTTTTACAGGCAAGATTAAAACATCGCCAGGAGGTAGTTTGCGCTCTTTAAATTTGTCGTCAATAACAACATCCAAGTTTTTTCCAAATCCTTTAGCAGTAATCTTATATTGTTGAACAGATTTACCTTTATTCATAATTTTAAGCTTATAAACATTTTCTATTGTTTTTGAGTCCACTTGGCGGTAAAAACTGTTTCTATCTCGCAAAACATCAACTGCCATGTCCTTTCGATTAATTAAAGTATAAGAAAACAAGCCTACAAATATACTTAAAGCAACTGCATAAAGAATAATTCTTGGTCGAAGTATATGTGTTTCCTTTCCTTCCAACTGATTCTCTGTTGTGTATTTAATCAAGCCAGGTTCTTTTCCAATTTTAATCATGACTTCATCACAGGCATCAATACAGGCAGCACAAGCAATGCATTCGTATTGTAAACCATCACGAATATCAATACCTGTAGGACAAACCTGAACACAGGCTTGGCATTCAATACAATCACCTGGGTTCTTTGTTTCTGCTCGTTTCTTTTTACCACCAACACGTGGTTCTCCACGCTCGACATCGTAGGAAATAATTAAGGTGTCGCGATCAAACATGGCACTTTGAAAACGTGCATAAGGGCACATGTGCATACACACTTGTTCACGTAAAAATCCAGCATTTCCGAAAGTGGCTAAAGCGTAAAAGAAAATCCAAAAGGTCTCCCAAGGACCAAGTGTCCAGTTTTGAACATGAAAAAACAATTCTCGAATAGGTGAGAAAAACCCAACAAAGGTAAAACCTGTCCATAATGCCAACAGTAACCATAAAAACAGTTTTAAACCGCGCGTTTTAACTTTAGCAAAATTCCAAGGTGCTTTATCAAGTTTAATTCTTTTATTTCTATCGCCTTCAATCCAATATTCTATGCGGACAAATAACTCTGTCCACACGGTTTGTGGGCAGGCAAAACCGCACCAAACTCTGCCTGCCAAGGCCGTGACAAAAAACAGAGTAAATGCAGCAATAATAAGTGCCCATGATAAAAATATAAAGTCTTGAGGCCAAAAGGTAATAAAAAAGATATGAAACTTTCGCGCAGGTAAATCAAATAGAACCGCTTGGTGTCCATCAAAACTTAACCACGGCAACAAATAAAATATGCCCAAAAGCAGATAAAGAGAAATTTTCCTTAGCCTTTGGAAAAAACCCTTGACGTTACGCGGATGAATTTTCTTTCTTTTTTCGTATAATTGAATTTCTAACGGTTGTTTACTGTCGCTCATTTCATTGCCCTCACGTGAGACGTATTAAGTTATTCTTGATTAGAACGAATGCCTTTTGCTAGTTTAGTGCGAGGGAGAACCATGACTAAACCAACCATTACTGCGGTAATTAGGTTAAAGACCCAAAAGAAAATAAAACCAAAGGTATAGCCTTGCATTGCGGAAATGTCCATTGGAAAAGTTGCTAATTGAGCCAGCAATTCTGGCTCAAATGCCGCAAAAAATGCCATCGTTTGAACGGCTGCAACAATAAAGGAAACCCAAACAACGACAGCCAAGCGTCTATAAAATATACGCTTGAGCTGTCTTTTGTTAAAATTTATTTCTTGCATATTACCGCAATCATTCATGACTTAACGAATACACATAGGCTGCCAAGACTTTGATACTGCCCTCATCTAATATGTTTTCATGAGCAGGCATTTTTCCAGAAATACCTTCTAAAAGAACCGTTTCAAGTAGCCCTGAATCAAATGAATGCAGCCACGTTGTATCGGTCAAGTTTGGTGCTCCCATTAAATGATTGCCTTTAGCATCGGCACCATGACATGCCACACAAAACATAGCAAACTTAGCCTTACCTTCTGCGACTAAATCTTGGTCTTGACCCTCTTCACTAAAATTACGCACATAGGCTGCAACTTGTTTAACACCATCATCTCCCAAGGCAGAACCCCATGCAGGCATAACACCTATACGACCATTAGTGATTGATTGCACTATAGTGTCTGGTTCTCCGCCGTAAAGCCAGTCATCATCCGCTAGGTTTGGAAACCCTACTGCACCTTGTGCATCTGAGCCATGACAAGTGCTGCAGTGATTGGCAAACAAACGTTCGCCAATTGCCATTGCCTTTTCATCCTTTATCATTTGGGGAATCGGTTTATCGATGAAAGTACTGAATAATTCAGCACGTTTTTCTAAAACGGAGGTATTATCTTGTGACCATTCGCCTTCTTGAGTCCATCCTAGGGTTCCTTTATAATTCCCCATTCCTGGGTATAAAATGAGGTAACCAACCGAAAAAATAATGGTAAATATAAACATAAACAACCACCACCGAGGTAACGGGTTGTTGTATTCCTCAATACCATCCCAGCTGTGCCCAGTTGTTTCACCTTGTTTCTGTCCATCGGACTTCATCTTTGAGGTTGACCATAACAAATAGGAATAACCCACGATATGAACGACAACGATAATTATAATAAATAAACTCCAACCACTAGTCATTTCCATTTTCATCACCCCCAGTTTTTTCTGTTTCAAAATCATCATCTAACGGTAAGCTAGACATGTACTTAAATTGTGATTTTTGTTTGTCACTATATGCCCAAAAAACTATGCCAAAAAAAGCAATCATCATTACGATTATAAAGATTCCACTTATCATTTGTAGCTCCTAGGGATTGCAGTTCCCAAAACTTGCAGATAGGCAATAAGAGCTTCTAATTGAGTCTTTCCATCAACATCGGCTTGTGCACTATCAAGTTGCTCTTGGGTATACGGTACGCCAAACCACTTGGCTTGTACCTTCATGCCCGCTGCTGTTAGTTCCGCATCAACCAATTTTTCAGCGAGCCATGGGTAACCAGGCATATTGGACTCAGGTACAACTGAGCGAGGATCCATTAAATGGTATTCATGCCATTCATCGGTGTATTTTCCACCGACACGGTGCAAATCAGGACCCGTTCTTTTAGAGCCCCACTGAAAAGGGTGGTCGTATACAAATTCATTGGCTTGCGAGTAGTGACCATAGCGTAAAGTTTCATCAACAAAAGGCCTGATTTGTTGTGAATGGCAGTTGTAACACCCTTCTGCAATATAAATATCTCTACCAGCAAACTCTAAAGCCTTATAGGGTTTAAGGTTTGGATGAGCTTCAATAACACTGGTCTGAAACATTAATGGAACAATCTCAACCAAGCCTCCCATACTAACCACTAAAGCAATCAATATCCCCATTAAGCCAATATTTTTTTCTATTTTAGCGTGTTTACTCATGCCGCCACTCCTGCAATGTCTTTGGCATCGCCTTTCGATTTAACAGTCATTATAAAGTTGTATAACATTATGCACATTCCAGCTAAGAACAAGGTTCCGCCTATAAAGCGTGCAATATAGTACGGGTATGTTGCTTTGACAGTTTCAGCAAATGAATAAACAACAGTTCCATCAGCATTAATATCACGCCACATCAAACCTTGCATAACTCCCGCTATCCACATGGATGCAATGTATAAAACAATGCCAAGAGTTGCAATCCAAAAATGTGTATTAATTAATTTAGTGGAGTACATGGCTTCTTTCTTCCAAAGTTTAGGAATCAATACATACAAAGAGCCTATACTAATTAGTGCAACCCAACCCAATGCTCCTGAATGCACATGTCCAATCGTCCAATCGGTATAGTGTGACAAAGCATTAACCGTCTTAATTGCCATCATTGGTCCTTCAAAAGTTGACATACCATAGAATGATAAAGACACAATTAAGAATTTGATTATTGGATCATCGCGCAGTTTATGCCATGCACCGGACAAAGTCATAATACCATTAATCATACCACCCCAAGATGGAGCCAATAAAATTAATGAAAAGACCATACCAAGTGATTGCGTCCAATCTGGCAAAGAGGTGTAATGTAAGTGATGAGGACCTGCCCACATATAAGATGAAATCAATGCCCAAAAATGCACAATTGATAATCTATAAGAATAAACTGGGCGACCTGCTTGCATGGGAATAAAGTAATACATCATCCCTAAGAAGCCTGCCGTCAAAAAGAACCCCACGGCATTATGTCCATACCACCATTGAACTATCGCATCAACAGCCCCAGGGTAAATAGAGTATGACAGGTGCCAGTTAACAGGGATTTGAAGATTATTTACGATATGTAATAAAGCTATCGTAATAATAAAGGCTGCATAAAACCAGTTTGCTACAAAGATATGCTTCTCTTTTCTTTTTGTTATTGTACCAAAGAAAACAACAGCATAAGCAACCCATACTATTGTTAAAAATATATCAATTGGCCAAATAAGTTCTGCGTACTCTCGTGATTGTGTGTAGCCAAAGGGCAGTGTTAATACAGCCCCAACTATGACTAGCTGGTAACCCCAAAAAACAAATGAGGCCAACTTAGGCATAAACAAGTTTGCCTTACAGGTTCGGTACACCACATAGAACGAAGTTCCAATTAACGCATTTCCGCCAAAGGCAAAAATAACGGCATTGGTATGCAATGGTCTCAAGCGACTAAAGGTCAGCCAAGGAATGTCAGCATTGAGTATTGGCCATGCCATTTGTGCTGCAATAAAAACGCCAACAAGCATGCCGATAATGCCCCATAAAACAGTGGCGATGGCAAACTTTTTGACAATTTCGTCGTTAAAGTTAGTTTTCATTAAATACCCTCTTTTTTTGATTATCCCGCCCATTATAAGCAAATGCTAATATAAGGATATTGATATTAATCAATTTTATTGAATTTTTGATATTATTGTTACATCTTAGGCTAGACTTTGGCATAATCTATCTGAACTTTAATAGAAAATATCAATTGTCGAATTTAATCCAACCAAACCTAATCCTAAAAGACTTTAAAACTCGAACACCTGAATCACGGTGTCAACTGTGTGCCGTCAACTCCATTTGCTTGCCATCTGGCTTGTCAAAAGATGAGCTGTGTGAACTTGAAAACATTATGACAACATCAAAAGTCGTTGACAAAAACTCACAACTATTCAATGATGGTGAAAAATTTCATTCACTTTATATTGTTCACTCTGGCATGTTTAAAAACAGTTCATTAGATGAAAATGGAAAAGAGCGCATTCTTCGTTTTTCTTTGCCTGGTGAAATCATGGGGTTAGATGGTATTCATGCTGAAAGCTATCAATCAACAGCCATAGCACTGACTACCAGTTCCTATTGTAAAATTCCTTTTAATCAACTTTTGGATGTATCAGAAGATTTTCCCATTATTCAACGGAATTTATTAAAAATAATGAGTAAAGAAATTTACTCCAATAAGAAAACATATATTGACTTAGGCAGCACTGCAAAATTAGCGTTATTTATATTCAACATTTCTCAACGCTTCAAAAAACGAGGTTATTCAGAAAAGGAATTTTATTTACCTATTTCTCAACGCGACATAGCCAACTACCTTGGCATGGCAGAAGAGACTTTGAGCCGTATCTTTAAAAAATTACAAAAGCTGGGTGCTGTTAACTATAAAAAACACATATTAACCGTGGTTAACCAACAACAACTTAAAGAAATTGCTCAAGTAAGTAGCCCCGAGTAATTTATAGATTAATCCAGCAGCAACACCAATGCAACTCCAGTCATGGTTATGCAAACACCCATTACTTTTTTGGTATAAATTCTCTCCCCAAGCATCAGCCATGACATCAATAGGATAAATATTGATGCGGTTTCGTTCAGTATTGATGCGATAGATGCACTGGTGTATTTATAACCTGCAACCCACACCATCATGGATACATATTGCCCAATAAAGGCCCCAACAATTAACCATTTGCCGCCTTTCTTTTTAACAACGTGAAAAATTGCAAATGACTTCTTTAGTATCAGTCCATAAACCATCATGGCACCCATCCCACCCAAGGAACGTATTAGAATCAACCAAAAAAAAGGAACTTCATTACTAATAGGTTTAATCATCACAATGCCAAGGGCAGTAAACAGCACTGCCAATACTGCATAGACAAAGCCCTTAATTGGCGGATGCTTTATATCCAGTGACTTTTTTCTGTAACCCACCAAGATAACACCCGATAAAACCATTATCATGCCAAGGTATTGCCAAATAGTTAAAACTTCACCAAAAAACAGTAAAGAAAAACCAACAACAAAAGGACTGTATAGGCTCCCTGTAATACCCGTTAAACTTGCCCCTATTATTTGCAGTGCTCTCAAATAAAACATATCAGCTAGCATGATTCCAACAAAACCACTGGATAAAATTATGAGCAAGTCAGAAACTTTTATTTCTGGAATTAAAAAACCTGATACATGCAGGTAATTATAGTTTTGTGTTGTTGCAAATAACTGATCTGCTATTATCGCCGTTGGAACCATTAACGCAAAGACAAAAACAGACTTAAATAAATTCATTTCATAAGCATTGAAATGATCACCCGCTTTTTTGTAATAGATGACTGCTATTGCCCACAAAAAGGCACAAAGCAACGATAAAGTCTCACCAAGACCCATTAACTAATCGTGTCTTTAATAAATTCCCCAAGTAATCGAAACTCTTGAGATCGAGAACTCCCTTTTCTCCACACCAAACCTATGTCTCTATAAGCATTGTCAATTGCTTGAGTCATTAAATTTGTGTTTGTTAGCATGGGTGAGTTAAGTGACATTTCTGGCAAATAAGTGACGCCTATATCAATTTTAACCATCTCAATTAAAGTTAAGATGCTACTGGCAGTGTAATGACTTATCTTATTCTGATTTTTTATCTTACAAGCACTTAAGGTGTGATCTCGCAAGCAATGACCATCTTCTAACAATAGAATGCTGTCATCGGATACCTTTGTGTTTTTTCCTTTTTTAACCCACTTGCTTGATTGACAATAGGTTAAATAAAACTTATCTCTAAATAAATTATAGGTTTCAACATTTTTTAAAGCATAAGGCAAAGCTATTAGCAAAACATCCAAATCTCCTTTTAATAATTTATCGTATAAATTTTGAGTTATATCTTCATTTAAATACAACTCTAAATCTTCGTGCTGCTGTTGTAAATCAAATGCAAATTTAGAGAGTAAAAAAGGTGCAATTGTTGGAATAATACCTATTGATAATTTACTAGAAAAAGGTTCTTTGTTGCCGTGTGATATATTAACTAACTCAGAAAGTTCGGTCATTACAATTTTAGCCTGATTATAAACTTCACGCCCCAAAGTTGTCACCGTTACCGATTTATTCGTCCTATCAACCAACTGTCCATTTAAGGTGAGTTCTAACTCTTTAATTGCAACAGAAAAAGCAGATTGCGAGACAAAACAACTCAATGCGGCTTGACCAAAATGATTCTTCTCCACTAAAGCAATAAAATACCTAAGTTGTTTTATAGTAGGATAATTCATGGCATCAATTATTTAAAAAAACAACCATAACACGATTTATTGTTTATTAATAGCCAAAAAAAATGCAAACCCGAAAGTTTGCACTTTTTAAAATCCGTTAACCCTAAAAGTTACAAGCAGGTCACGGCCACATTGGTGACATTAGAATTAGCAATGACACCCGATGCATTCGCAACAGTACAAGTCTGACCTGGAGGTTGCGTTAACACCGCTACATTATATGCCGTTCCTGTGTCTTGCACTGGGAAGTTAAATGTCGTATTACCTGTCACATTAACCGTATCTCCACCATTGTTTTGTAAAACAAGAGGCCCTGCGGTTGTCATTCCTGTAACCGAACCACCGACACTAAACTGAGATGGGTTGCTACAACCAGGAGGGAATGGACTTGGAGCCCCTAAACATATATCATTGCCACTAAAACTAACGGTAACAGAAGGAGAACCTGTTGCTGTTGCAAATGTACACGAACCACTTAGTGATGTATTTATTCCATCTAATGCCGCTAATACAACGACAACTGACTCACCATTCGCATCAGTTACTGTTGGACCAGTAAGAACACCTAATGATCCACCTGTTATTGCATCACATTGTGCTGATATTGCTGCACCCTGAACAAGGTTTCCAGATCCATCGTATAAAGTCAGTATAATCGTTTTTTGACCTGAGGTAGCAAAAGCAGATGGACTTGCACTGAGCACTCCTCCAGGCGAAGTCGAAACTTCTAAACAAATACCAACATTGTTTCCATCGGTGTCTCTGCAAGTTAAGTTACCTGAAGAAAATGTAAACCCTGAATCAGCTCCAGCAACCAAACCAGTTGTCATTGCAGTGGTTGTTGTACATCCATCGCTACCGGTCGCATTTAAGATTGTACCAGAGTTAGTTTGCCCATCAATTATACCGCTTCCGGCTCCTGAATAAGAGAACGATACAAAACGCCCGGGTAAAGGGTTTCGAGCGGAGTCAGCTAAACAGACCGTAAATACAGCTGATACATTGGCAGGAATTATACTCGGAGAAACAATTAAATTAGAAAAATTACCCTGATATCCTTCAACACCAGAAAAAGTTGTTAAATCAACATCTGTAATTGTTTTAACAACCCCATTTGTTACAGGCCCTTGACCTTTTACATATATCGCAGCAATTTTTCCTAATTGAGAAACTGGATAGTTTAGGCGTGTTGTTGCCAAACCATTTTCATTGAGTACTGCGGTTGCTTCAATATTTCCATCAACAGCTCGCCCAATTGCATAAGGCAATATGCCAAAATCATTATTGGTAGTTCCAGACTCATCATTTCTGTTAAAACGCTCTATAATTGTTAAATTATTTTGAGAATTAACACTCGAAACCGTAACTGCCGACTCTAAATCTTCATTGCCTAGGGATTCTTCACCAAATACCACTAAGGTGTCATTTGGTTGAACTCCGCCTGCCGCTGTGATAAATGATGCACTGTTCGATGTAAAGCTTGAACCACCTTCTTGAGGGTCACCGTCATTTGAAGAATGCACAAATACACCAGAACCATTAAGCGGATAACCTGATATTGGTGAGTTAATCATGCCAAACTGCACCGTTTGCGGTAAGGCAGGGTTGCCACCTTTATCTGTACCAATAGCACTAATGATTAAACTGTACGAACCATCTTGGTATTCTAATACAGGAAAACCATTACTATCAATTACTGGATTTCCGTCTTCATCAAAGGTTTGCGGGCCATTTACAGTAAGAGCATTCAGTGTGGGTGTCGTCAATTTTAAAGACCATAGACGACCATCACTCACGACATACTGTGTTACAGTTGTCAACGCATCTTGGATGCCATTGTCAACATTGTTATCAGCTTTATCAGTCGTAGCTGTGACAAATATGGTATTGGGATTCGTACCCGCTTGAACTGAAGCTGTGGCAATTCCATTGGTTGTGGCAATATTTATAGATGAACCTTGTACAGCTGCACCCGAAACATTAACTCCTGTTAACTTTTCACCTGAATTGCCAGCATCTGTTGTAATTGATAACCTCACGTTATTAACTAGAGGGTCATTTACAGGTAAACTCCCGCCTTTCAATGAAACACTGACATTTTGTGCAGTCGCTCCACCAGAGCCATTTACATAAAGGGCTTTATTTGAATCCAACAATGAAATTGACGAGGGCAGTGCTGAATTACTTCCTCCATCAACAACATCAATCAATATAGAAGAGGACAGCTCTCGCCCTGAACCCGCTTCAATTGCAGAAATACTAACTGTTACACTTGCTGGTATATCTTTTGACCAAAGAAATAGATTGCCATGTCCATTGACCATTTCTATATAACCTTGAGTTTGTTGAGGCTCAATAAATTCATTTATTGGTGTTGCTGGATTATCATTTACTGTGAAGTACATCGCATTAGCAGGGCTAATCGATACAGTAACAATTGAAGCTCCAACACTTTCATTAAAAGCAGGGTTTGTTACATTACCAAAAACATCTCGAACCTGCACATCAACTTCAGTCATAAACGGGGTGCCATTGAAAAACTCTACGTTATTAACATTAGCAGGCAATGAACTTTGAGTAACCACTCCTTCTATTTGTCTTACTGTAGGATCGGGACCTTCTGTAACGGTAAATCTTAAAGTGCCAGAATAGGTTTTGCCTTCAAGAGAGGCTGATGCAGTATAATTAACTGTTCCTGAAGTGGAGCCCGTATGAAGGAAAAAAGTCGCAATACCTCCTACAGTTTCATCATTTTGCGTAATCCAGCCTGTAGTAAATTCATTAATTTCCTCAGTATCTGGGTCATCAGGTACAGATAAAAACCCTATATCAACATTGCTGGTCGTTAAGTTAACAACTGTCCCATCTGGTGCCACAGTCCCATTTGGAAAAGTCACCTTAACATTTAGTTGTGTGAAAAATGGCGAGCCAACAAAAATGGGGAAACCTAATGTATTTGCTGGTAGCGTAGAAACTACTGGAGTTAGTGTCAAAACAAACCCATTAGCAGGAGGGTTAGTTGGTGTTCCAGGACCACCTGTTGCTCCACCACTACTTCCTCCACAGGAAGTGAGCAAAAATACAATAAGGAGAATAGACACTGTTGTTATTTGTCTTTTCATGGCTTTAAGAATATTTAAATTATTTGTGATCACTTTATAAACTCTCTTTAATTATTGTTGGCGTTACAAATATGAGTAACTCGGCTTTATCATTTTGAACGGCTTTATTTCTAAACAAAGCCCCAAGTCCTGGAATATCCCCTAAGACTGGTACTTTTGATCTATCTGTTCTCTTAATTTGCTCATAAATTCCTCCTAGAACTATTGTTTGACCATTATCAACCAATACTCGGGTTTCAATCTGTCTGGTATCAATTGTTGGTATAGAACCACCCAATGAAGTCGACACATTTTCTCCAATGGTATCATTATTAATTTTTAACGTTAAATCAACACGATCATCTGGTGTAATCAAAGGCGTTACTTCCAATGAAAGTACTGCTTCTCTAAACACAACTGAAGTTGCACCACTTGAGGTAGCTTGCTCATAAGGAATCTGAACACCTTGTTTAATTGTTGCTTGTTTTTGATTAGTAGTAACCACTCTTGGTGTTGAAATTACTTCTCCTCTGCCTTCTGACTCAAGTGCAGATAACTCCAAATCCAACAAATAGTCTGCTGCTAAAATACTAAATGCCCACCTTGAGGCAGTACTTGTAACTGTGGGTAAGTTCACATTTAGTCTTTCTCCCAAAGAAGGTCCAATTATTGGTGAGCCTAGCACTCCTGGGGTGAAGTTTGGAAGACCAGAGCCACTTGGGCTTTCGAGTCTGTTTTCAATTGCTCTAGAGTTAAGCCTATCTAACGCACTTAATGAACCACCTGTACTAATAATATTTCCATACTTATCTTGTTTTGAACCATTGACACCAAAACGCACACCTAACTCATCACCAAAATCATCCGTGGCAACAACAATTCGAGATTCAATTTGAACTTGTTTTACAGCAACATCTAAATTTCTTACCAACTCTTCTATTACTAGAAGTCTATCCGGAACATCTGAAACCAATAGTGTGTTTGTGCGTTCGTCAAAAGTAACCGTTCCACGAGGCGTAAGAAGACCTTGTGATGCACCCCCAACACCTCGAGCACCACCAGCACCACCAGCACCCGCAATAACATTGTTTCCCATTAGTAATACTGCTAACTCTTCTGCTTTAGCATAATTAACTTGAATATAGATTGTTTTAAGAGGCTCAAACTCTTCTTTTTCTTTTAATGATAATAGGAGTTGTTGTTCCCTGTCAGCGATTTCCTGTGCTGGAGCAATCCAAATAACATCATCCTTTCTTCTTTTATCCAATTGTTTTGCATTTAAAACATTATCCAAGGCTTGATCCCAAGGAACATTATTTAACCGCATTGTAACATTGCCTTGAACCGTATCAGCAACTATAATATTTAGTTGGGAAGCATCTGCAATCAAACTTAATACGGCTCTAACGTCAATATTTTGAAAGTTAAAAGACACCCTTTCACCCACATACTCAACTTCTTTATTCAAGGCTTGAGCACTGTTATCTAGATCCTCTTGTTTTTCAGAAACTTCAACCACATATTCTGTTCCCATTTGATAAGACAGGTATTCATAGTTACCCGTTGCTTCGATATCAACGACCACATAACCGTTTTTAGATCTCACATCAACAAAAGTAACAGGTGTCGCAAAATCTATAACATCTAATTTACTATCGAATTCTTCAGGTAAACTCGTAGACTGAGCTTCTAACTTAATCTTATTCGTTGTTTCTCTTAAATTAACAATAACGCCAGGCTTATTAAATGAAATAATAACCTTACCTTGACCACTTTCTCCTCTTCTAAAATCAACTCCCTGAATAGCGTAATTATTATTAGAGGATGAGTTGCGATCAGACTTTTTGTCGCCATAGACAATAATCTTCATGGTATTGCCATCAACTACCATCTCATGGCGTGAGGCTTTAAACAAATCTATCACAGCTCGCGTCTTAACATTGTTAGACACAATCCTCATGCTTTTAGTATTGCCTTGAGAGACAGGCAAAAGCTTTACTTTTGACGTGTTTAAAACTCCTCTTAAATCAAATGCCAAACGTGGAGGCTTTGACGTAATAAACGCTTCAGGTTTTTCAACAACACCATCAAAAGTTAGATTAAACTCTACACTCCCATCAATATTTGAAGTGTAATCAACAGTTTCTAAATTAATTTGTGCCATTACCGATGATGCTATTAACAAAAGTAATAGTGAAAAATAACTAACCCTTATTTTAGATTTTTTTGCCGTTGTTTTATTCATGTTTTTACCAAGCCTATTTTGAATAGTTTTCGATTTAATATTTAATATTTTCATTATTCTTCTCTTAAAGCAATACTTGCTTCTCTTTTTGTCCATCCGCCCAAACCATCTGACAACCATTCTGACACTGTTATCTGATCTTCCTCAATCTTTATAATTTCACCATAATTTTGCCCAAGATGTTGCGAAACAGCCACACGGGTTACTCCTCCTTCAGGATCTTCGATTAACCCCCAATAACTTCCTTCCTGCATATAGGTTCCAACCATGTATAAACTATCTAATGGGTATGTTTCTAACATTTCTTTACGTCTGTTAGTATTAGGGCCAATACCATCTTTTGTAATTACTGGCTTAATGTCTTGTTCTTCAGTCACCGCTAAATCATTCGAGAATGGATCTCTAAAATCTTCAGCTTCGTAGATAAACACCTCTGGAGAATTAATTTCTGGTAAAGGCTCTATTTGTTGTGCTGGTATTTTTTTCGCATCTGCAAAATATTTATCCAAATCACGCATATCTGATTTACATGAAATAAGACTAAATATTGCTAAAGCTAGAACTATTTTTTTCGTTGTATTCATAAGCTATTTCTTACCTTTTTTAGCAGCCGCTACTTTGGCGTCCATTTCTTCTTGCTCATTTTCATCCAAATATCGGTAGGTTTTTGCCGTTCCTTCCAATAAAAGCACACCGTTTATATCTTTGCCCACTGGCTTTAAGGAAATATCATGCATTGTCAAAATTACTACACGTGGCAATGAAGCAACGCCACTAACAAATTCACCAAAATCATGGTACTTACCTACCATACGTAAAGCTATTGGCTTTTCAGCATAAAATTCTTTTAGTACCTCAGTACCAGGTTCAAACAACTCATTATCAATACCACTGGCAAGTGCTGTTTGAGAAACATCGACAATTAAATCCGACATTTCGTTTTTGCTCGGCAACTGCCTTAACATGGAATTTAAAATAATCTTCATTTCCTCTAACTGAGCCTTGTAGGCAGGCAACTGTAAAGCTTTTTTCTGCTTAATTCTAAACTGTGTTTTTTTGGATATTTCAGTCGCCTCAAAAGTTGCAAGATCTTTAGCTTGATCTTTAATCTTAAAAATATACCCAGCAGCACCTATTACAATCATTAACAATAAAACGCTACCAAGCTTAACCCACGAAGGCCAGCCGCCAGGATTGGATGTGTCTAAACTTTGCAATTCATCAATAAAACTCATTCGCTCTCTCCCCCATCTACACTGTCTTCGTTCTTATTCAAAGGATTAACCAGATTAGCTAATAACTTGAATTTTTGTTCATGGGTATCGTAGGTTTCATCAGCCCTAATATATTCCAAACTGACTGGTGATTTAAACCATTCTGACTTTGCTAATTCTCGCATGTATGCTGAAACTCTCGAATGAGACTGAGCATACCCTTCAAGTGTTATTGAGTTTCCATTTTGCTTAATGTTTTCTAAAAACACACCATTAGGTATGGTTTTTACTAACTCATCAAACAGATGTACCATCTGCGTCCTATTGGCTTGCAATTCTTCAATCACTTGTTTTCTTGCCAACAAGCTGTCACGCTCTTTTTCAAAACTTTTAATTTCTTCAATTTTTTTATCAAGTTTTGAAATTTCTTGAGTAATTCTTGCGTTTCGAGATTTTTGAAATTTTATATTGTGGGAATACACATAAACAATAGAAGCAACTATTGCAGCAGCTATAATTCCCCCAGTTGCTAAAAGAATATAGAATTCTTTTGTCAATTGTTGGCGTTTTTCTTCACGCCAAGGAAGTAGATTAATCTTAACCATGATCAAAAGTCCTCATTGCCAATCCTATCACAGTCATTAATGCTGGAGAGTCTTCACTTATTGCTATTTCGTCAATTCTTGATGCTAGATTGAACCCCATTATTGGGTTAGCTATTTGTACTGGAACACCAATTTGTTGTTCAGTTAATTCGTCTAAACCCGCTATTGAAGAGGTTCCTCCTGCAAGAATAATCTTATCCACATTATTAAATTCTGTGGCAGAAAAGAAAAACTGCAAGGCTCTACTGATTTGTTGAATCAAAGAATTATTAAAGCTTTGCAAAACTTCTGCCTCATAACTCTCAGGCAACCCACCTTGTCTTTTAGCCAGTCCTGCTTCTTCGACAGACAATCCATAGCGTTGCATTATCTCATCTGTTAATTGTTTACCACCAAAGGTTTGATCTCTGGTATAAATTCCACGGCCTTGATACATAATATGCAATGTGGTGGTGGTTGCACCAATATCAAATAGTGCAACAATTTCATCATCGGAAATATCCATTTGCTTTTTCATTTCATGGTATGTAGCTTCGATTGCAAACGACTCCACATCTACTATGGTCGGCGTAAGCCCTGCTCCTTCTAATGCCTCAACACAAACATCAACATTTTCTGAACGTGAGCAAGCAAGCAAGACATGCGACATTTCAGGTGTGTTTTCCATTGGACCCAATACATTAAAGTCCAAACTGACTTCTTCAATAGGGTAAGGAATGTACTGATTTGCATCCAATGACAACTGCTCTTCCATTTCATCTTCTGATAAATCTGATGGCATATTAATAGTCTTAGTAATAACCGCTGAACCAGAAACCGCAATTGCTGCATTTTTTCGTTTAATTCCCGCTCGCTTCACTGCATTACTTATGGATGCTGAAACACGATCCACTTCGGTAATGTTTTTTTCAACAACGGCATTTGCAGGCAATGCATCAACGCCATAATATTCAACTTTATATTTATTTCCTGACCGACTCAACTGCATCACCTTAACGGCTGATGAGCTAACATCGACTCCAAACAGTTGTACTTTGTTATTTGTAAACAACCCCACTATATTCTCTCTTTAAATTATATGATTAAATGGTTTAAATCTTTTTTTAAAAACCGACTGCTATGAGAACAAAATTACTAACTTATTTTTGCGTGTCACTTCACAGTTTTATAAATTACAGCAAGTCTTTTAAGAATTAATCGTAAGAATAACTCTTAACGCATTGAAAAAGCAAGAATAAATTTAAAAAAAAATTGGTTTTTTTATTTCTCAACTAATACTAATAGACTCAAAAACACAGAATATAAGGTCAAATATCATAGCAATAATTTAACAATTTCATCACTAACCAGAAAACCTTTTGGCGTAATTTCAAGCGTATCTTGTTGATATATAACCCATTTCATATTAATAGCATAGTCAAGTTTGTTAATTAATTTTGTGAAGCAAATGCCAGTAGTTATTGAAAAACCAGGTAATTTTATGATTTTTTTAAGCCGCACGGCATTCAACATATACTCAAAAATCAAATCTTCCTCTCTAAGAACTCTTTTTTCTTGAGTGTAACTGGAGTCATTTTGATACTCTTTTGGTGATTTATATTTCAAATAACGAACAACCTCATTACTTGCCCCAAATGAAATTTTGCCGTGCGCTCCTGCTCCAATCCCTAAATAATCACCAAACTGCCAATAATTAACATTATGCTGGCATCTTTTTGCACCTTTTGAATAGGCTGATACTTCGTATTGATGATAACCACTTTCTTCGAGGC
>JALSIL010000253.1 GCA_026990095.1 Lysobacterales bacterium | reverse complement strand
CCTGTGTCTTGAGTGCCTGATGCCACTCTGCCATTATTGGGGTGAACATCAATCCCATAGGATTGAGAAATACTTAAACCTGAATTTATTTCTTTGAAATTTCTGCCGTTATCAATTGATTTATAAACGCCACCATCAGTAACGGTATAAATTATGTTGCTATTGTTCGGGTCAAATATATAACCGTGGTGATCAGCATGCATGTATTTTGAAATGTCATTATTTGTTCCTGACGGGTTCCACTTTGTATTTTTAATAAGTGTATTACCACCATCTGTGCTAACGTATTGATCAATTGCTCCCACAAACAGCTTGTTGGAATTGTGCGGGTCAATAGCTATGGCTAAGTCATACCACCCTTGGCGTTCAATGAATGGGGCATTTGAAGCCGTTTTAGTAAAATTAGTGCCATTACGTGTTGATTTCCACAAACCTAAAGTTTTGTCGTCATCGTTAGAAACCATAACATACGCGACTCCATCAGTGCCAAAAGCTAACTCCATGCGACCCACGTTACTGACAGGCAAGCCATCGAAAGCTGTGAGTTGATTCCATGATGCCCCCGCATCATTGGATTCCATAACAAAACGACTTAACACGGTTCTGACAACATTTTCAATGCTGCCATTTAAGCCAGATTGGTTAGCTAAAAACTCACCATCTGCTTTTGAAATCATGGCAGATGGAATGGTAATTGTTTCATCTTCGCCTCCCATTGCAAAAGGCGAATCATTTGTATTTTGATAAATAACAACGGCAATAGCTCCTGCATTTTGTGCGTTTTTGACTTTGACAGTAAAGTTACAACTGCCTCGTTGAGCAAGTGCAATTTTGCCAGAAAGGTTGGCATTAATGGTTTCACAAGCATCATTGGTGACTCCAGTGCCATCATTGATTAAAACAATTGATTTATTGCCTGTGCCATTGGCAGGGAACTCAGGTCCAAAAGAAGCCAAAATAGCTTCATAGGAGCCATTGGCACTTGCAGGGCTGCTAATGTCTAGGCTTAAGGCGTTGTTTGAATTGCCATAATGCACGGAAAGTAGATGATTTGGATCACTTGGGTCAACCTTTAAATCAACAAAGCCTCTGCCAGCGACGTTAAATTGGCTGGTTTCAGCCCAACTATTGCCTAAATCCAATGACCTGAATATGCCTTTACGGGTCGCAGCTACAAGAATGTCAGAATCTGCAATACGAGCAAGGCGATTGACAAAGTAAAAATTCTCGTTATCCGTTGCAGCCAGCTGATTCCACGTGTCGCCAAAATTGTCACTGACAAAAATACCAGCACCACGGGCGGCATCAAAATTAAAAAAGCCCTCGCCTGTGCCTAAAAAGACACGATTGGGTTCGTCAGGATCGCTTGTCATGCTGCCAATTGCAAGGCTCGGTAAAAAATCATCTAGCACCTCCCAGCTTTGACCTTGGTTAGATGACTTGAATACCCCACCAGAAACAGAACCCGCTAGAAGTTGTTTGGAGTCATCAGGTTTGATAACGAAGCCACGAATTCTTCCAGCAAAATTGCTGGGACCTAAATTTTCAAAAGTAAACTTTGGAATGTTTGTACCAGAAGCGGCTTTATTGAGTTTACGAGTGAGTTCAATGCTATCAACCGTTGTTTTTATCTGTTTGTTTAATTGAGCTGGGCTTTTGTCTTTTTGTTGCGATTGCCTCATAGAGGATAACCACGCGGCAGCTTTATCAGGTTGGTCGTATTTAACCTTCTTTTCTGTTTTGGCTATGGTTTTCTTAATGGTTACAGGTTTAAGAGTTATTAAGGAATAAACCGAAAATGCCAAAATAGGGACGAGTAAAAATTTTAAATTCATAAGAGTCAAGCCAAGAAATAATGTTTATATTGCTTAATTCTAACACTGTAGTTTAAGAAAATGTTAAAAGTAATGAAAATATTTTAATTCTTAGAGAAGCTACTAGGCTTTAGCTTTGCCGGCTTGAGAGTTGTTGCTCTTGTTGATTTTTTGACTAATCCACTTTCCAGTTTGGATTAGTGTTTTTAAATCTACACCTGTTTTAATACCCATACCATCCAGCATATAAACTACGTCTTCGGTGGCAACATTACCACTAGCCCCTTTTGCATAAGGGCAACCGCCAAGACCAGCTACTGATGCATCAATAATATGTGCCCCAAGCTCAAGGCAAGCATAAATATTTGCTAAGGCTTGTCCATAGGTATTGTGGAAGTGTAAGGCAAGTGCATCAATGTCTGCAATTTCAGTACAAGCTTTAAGCATTTTTTGTGCCTTTAGCGGTGTGCCAGTGCCAATAGTATCACCCAAAGAAACTTCATAACAACCCAATGCAAAGAGTTTTTCGGTGATTTCTGCCACTTTTGAAGGATTTATTTCTCCTTCATACGGGCAACCCAAAACACAGGAAACATAACCACGAACTTTAATGTTGTTCTGCTTGGCTAATGATACGACTGGTTTAAAACGTACAAGTGATTCCTCTATAGTGCAGTTAATGTTTTTTTTGGTAAATAATTCACTTGCTGCAGTAAAAACAGCGACTTCTTTCATGCCACCTTCTATGGCTAATTCCAAGCCTTTGAGGTTTGGTACAAGGGCAGAATAGTGAATATCTTTATGTTGAGATAATTGTTGGCATAATTGCGAAGAATCCGCTAATTGAGGAACCCATTTAGGACTAACAAAACCAGTCACTTCTATGTTTCTAACACCTGATTGACCTAAACGCTCAATAAGCTCGAGTTTTGTTGCTAAATCAACCACTTGTTTTTCATTCTGTAATCCATCACGGGGAGAAACTTCAACGATTTTGACTTGTTTGGGTGGTTTTGACATCAGTTACAGTTTAAGAGACCTTTGCACAACCGTGGAACGAGTAAAAAGTTGTAAAAAACACCACTCTGCATTAAAAAATTCGTAAATAGCTAGCTACTTGACTCATTTTTTGCCTTGATTGGCACTTTTTCTATTCTTCTTTTCACCGCCCCAGAGTTATGCAAAGAGCTCTTTAATTAATAAAATGCAATTATAACATGCCTATTGATTTAAAAACCAGTTGACGAGCATAAGAAGAAACATTGACTGAACCGACATCAAAATTATTTTGCGAAGGGATGAGTTTTTTAAGGGAAGTGATATGGTTAGGCTACCATCAGGACTACTGGAAAGAACCAACAGGTTTAAAAATTAATGCCTTTAGAGAATGGATAAAAATAAAAGGAGATTCTGAAATATCATTAAGACCCAAAGGGGTTGAGGTTTTGATTCAACGATAAGAGTTAATTCTATATAATCAAAAGCTCATCCGCTCTAACATCATATAATAGAATCGTCTCTCACGGATGCAAAGGAAACAGTGCCTATTGTTGTGGCTTTGCTAGCATATATCTATTTTAATACGACGTTTTTGAAATTTTGGTGGCAAAAGTTTCAAAAAACAAAGTGGAGAATCATTAGCTTTAGAATTTCAAATCCAACTTTTTAAACGCACCGCACGTGTTGTAAAGGTTAGGATAATCAATTTTTCAAGGTTCTATTTGTGTCTTGTCATTAAATATGACACAATTCACCTTTAGCAATATTAGCAACGCCGAGTGATTATTAATGAAAAAAGTAGCTTTAGTGATGGGATCCAAATCGGATTGGGAGACCATGAAGAATTGTGCACAATTAATGGATGAATTAGGCATTGAATTTCATCAACAAGTTGTCTCTGCGCATCGTACACCGCAGTTAATGGTTGATTTTGCTGGGCAAGCAGAAGCTAAAGGTTTTGAAATTATTATAGCTGCAGCTGGTGGTGCTGCCCATTTGCCTGGTATGATTGCGGCTTTAACACCCGTTCCTGTGATTGGTGTACCAATAAAATCAAGTGTATTAAGTGGTGTGGACTCTTTATTATCTATTGTGCAAATGCCTGCAGGAGTGCCTGTAGCAACCATGAGTATTGGCGTGGCAGGGGCTAAAAATGCGGCTTTGTATTGTGCGGCAATTCTTGCCATTCACGATGATGCTATCAAACAAGGTCTGGCTGAATTTCGTGAAAACCAAACCCAATTAGTCCTCGACAACTCCAATCCCGCAGAATAAATTATGACTGAAAAGACTTTATTTCCGACTATTGGAATTCTTGGAGGTGGACAATTAGCCCAGATGTTAGCTCTTGATGGTTATCCTTTGGGTTTTCGTTTTGTCTTTTTTGATCCAACTGCTGATGCTTGCGCTGGATTGGTTGGGGATTTAATGGTAGCCGATTACCGTAATGAAATGGCCTTGGAAGAGTTTGCTCAAAAATGCGATTTTGTCACTTATGATTTTGAAAATGTGCCAGTTGAGGCCGCAGAATTTGTGGCAAAACGCACGTCAATTTTTCCGCACCCTAAAGTGTTAGAAATTGCCCAAGATCGATTAAAAGAGAAACTTTTATTCAAATCGTTGAATATTCCTATTGCTGATTTCCATAACGTTGATAGTTATTCAGAATTGGTTTTTGCAGCTAAAAGTTGTGGTAATAATGGATTTTTAAAGACTCGACGTTTAGGTTATGATGGTAAGGGACAACATCGAATTACCGAAAACACCAATTTAAAAGAACTGTGGAAAGAGGCACAAGGTGGAAGTTTTGTGTTAGAACATGCGGTTGATTTCGTGCGAGAAATCTCGGTCATTGTGGTGCGCAATGCTCAGGCACAAATAAAATTTTATGAATTGTGCGAAAACAAGCATAAAAATGGTATTTTAACCACAACCTTGGTGCCAGCCAATCCATCAAGTGCCAGTGGAAAAGCCCTTGAATACGCACAAAAAATTGCCAACACCTTGAGTTATGTCGGCGTGCTTGTGATTGAAATGTTTGAAACTCAAGACGGTTTATTAATTAACGAAATGGCGCCGCGAGTGCACAACTCGGGGCATTGGAGTATTGAGGGTGCAGTAACTTCGCAGTTTGAGAACCATTTGCGAGCGGGGATGGGTTTGGCATTAGGTTCTACACAAATGAGTTTGGGTTATTCTGCTATGATTAACTGGATTGGAGAAATTCCTAAGATTGCTTTAAACACAAAAGAAAAAGGCATTTTTTGGCACATCTATGGCAAGCAAGAACGCAAAGGACGTAAAGTAGGGCATTCAACCGTAGTAGCGGACAATGCCGAGGATTTGCATGAAAAAGTTGTTAAGTTGGCTGAATTGCTAACAAAGTAGCACTAAAAAGTATTGTTCTAATCTTCAAAGTAATCTATTGGTTGCTATTATAAGCTAATCTCTTTATCATACGCCGTCAATTTCAATAAGGAGAATAATAATGATAAGTAAAAAAGAAATTGTCTCAAACTGGTTACCTCGCTATACAGGTGTAGCTTTGGAAGATTTTGGTGAGGTCATCCTATTAACTAATTTTTCAGATTATGTTAATCGTTTTTGCGAACAAACAGGAGCTAAACTTCAAGGCGAAGACCGTCCTATGAGTAGTGCCACACATGATGGTATTACAATCATTAACTTTGGAATGGGTTCGGCAAATGCTGCAACAATCATGGATTTGCTCAGTGCTATTAAGCCTAAAGCGGTTTTGTTTTTGGGTAAGTGTGGCGGTCTTAAGAAGAAAAATAATTTAGGTGATTTAATACTTCCACTTGCGGGGATTCGTGGGGAAGGGACATCCAATGATTATTTGCCACCTGAAGTACCTGCTCTGCCTGCGTTTAAATTACAAAGAGCTGTTTCAGCTACTATAATCAAGTTCAATTTAGACTATTGGACAGGGACGGTTTTCACCACCAATCGCCGTGTTTGGGAACACGATGATGAATTTAAATCTTACTTAAGAAAATGCCGAGCCATGGCAATTGACATGGAAACTGCCACTATTTTTTCAACCGCTTTTGCCAATGAAATCCCTGCCGGTGCTTTATTGCTTGTGACCGATCAACCGATGGTTCCAGAAGGTGTAAAAACAGAAAAAAGTGACAGCAATGTTTCGACTAATTATGTGGATAATCATATAAAAATTGGCATTGAAGCATTAAAAGAAATTAAGAGAAATGGTGAATCCATGCGTCACCTGCGTTTTGGTGGTTGGGATTAGCCATCATTAAATGATAAAATTTAAAGAGCTTCTAAGTCAAATTTAAGGCTCTTTTACTATTTGAGAGTACAAAATGCCATATTGCCATGAAAAAACAACACGATAGTGGTAAAATTCTCTAACCAAGCAAACAATTTGAAGAACTAATGAAAACAGCCCTAAGTAACCAAGATGTTGATTCATCGCAATTAAAAAATATTATCGTTGACGCACTAGAAGACGCTAAAGCCAATGACATTACGGTCATTGAAGTCAAACATCTGACCCAAGTAACGGATTATATGGTTATTGCTTCGGGAACTTCCAATCGCCATATCCAAACAATTGCTGAATCTGCTTTTAAAAAGGCTCAAGAAGCGGGTTATGAAAAAAAGGGCACAGAAGGACTGGGACAATCCGAATGGGTTGTAGTGGATTTTGTTGATGTTGTTTTACATGTGATGTCACCTCCCGCCCGTGAGCATTACAACTTAGAGGGCCTTTGGGATATTGATGCACAACAAGAATGAAAATTCGATTGTTAGCAGTCGGGCAAAAAATGCCCAAGTGGGTACAACAAACCTACAATGACTACAATAAGCGACTGAGCAAATCCCAACAAATCGAGTTAGTAGAAATTCCTCCTGTTCATCGTTCTAAAACAATTAATGTTGAAAAAGCCAAACAAATAGAAGGCATAAGCATTTTATCGGCTTTAAAAGCCAATGAAAAAATGATTGTTCTTGATGAATATGGCTTGGCTATTTCAACAAAACACATTGCTCAATCCATTACTAAATGGCAAATGCAATCTGTGGATATTGCCATTGTTATTGGTGGTGCTGATGGTTTCTCTGAAGAAGTCAAAAGTAAAGCTTTTGCTCAGTGGTCATTGAGTTTGTTGACTTTCCCCCACCCATTGGTTCGTGTTATTGTCATTGAGCAAATATACCGAGCCTATAGTATAATAGCCAATCATCCGTATCATCGTGAATAATAAATGGCTCTAAAGAAAATTTTACTGGCATCTCAGTCACCAAGAAGAAAGCAATTGCTAGAACAAATTGGCATGACTCCAGTGTGTACCCCTGTCAATATTGATGAACGAATTAAAGGCAATGAAAAGCCATTGGATTATTGTTTAAGACTCGCCAGGGAAAAAGCCCAAGAAGGTTGGAATCGTTCAGATAAAACCTTGTTAGCTCTTGGCTCAGATACGATTGTGGTATTAGGAGATGTTATTTT
>JALSIL010000252.1 GCA_026990095.1 Lysobacterales bacterium | reverse complement strand
TTTTAGGAAAGCCAAGAGATGAAAAAGAGGCTTACACCATGTTGATGTCCTTATCAGACAAAAAGCATCAAGTCATTACTGCCGTTGCATTGGTAGATTCGACTCACTCAAGAGTGGTAAGTTCTGTTAGTGAAGTGTTGTTTGGTCAATTAAATGCTCAAGAAGTTAAAAAATATATAGCCAGTGGCGAGCCTATGGATAAGGCAGGAAGTTATGGTATTCAGGGGTTTGCAGCACGTTGGATAAAATGTATTTCTGGTAGTTATTCTGGTATTATGGGGTTGCCACTGTATGAAACATCACAATTACTAATGGAGTTTTAATGAGCGAAGAAATACTCATCAATTCAACACCAAGTGAAACCCGGGTTGCACTGGTGGAAAATGGCATGTTGCAAGAAATGCTTATTGAGCGTTACCAAAGCACTTCTTGTGTTGGCAATATTTATATTGGCAAGGTTGAAAAAGTCCTGCCAGGGTTGCAGGCGGCTTTTGTTGATATTGGGCACGAAAGGTCGGCTTTTATGCACGTCACTGATGTGTGTTCACAGCAAAAACTAATTCGTTTAGAAGGACAAAAAAAAACGGATTCTGAGTTTAAGCACCCCTCGATTTCAAGCGTGGTGCATGAAGGTCAAAGGATAGTGGTGCAGGTTTATAAGGATGCAATTGGCTCAAAAGGTGCAAGAATTACCTGTAATTTGAGCATTCCCAGTCGCTTTTTAGTGCTTTTACCCAATGAACCTGAAGTCAACACTATTTCTATTCGCATTCTGGAAGAGGAAGAAAGGGCTCGCTTAATTTCTTGTTTAGAGAATATTCAACAGAAAAAAGAACATGGATTAATTGCTCGAACCAATGCCGAATACAGTAACGAAGAAGATTTAGTGCGCGATTTTAAATTTCTACACAAATTGTGGACAAAGGTCAACGAACGTATCAAAACAGGCAAAGTCAAAGATTTAGTTTATCAAGAATTCAACTTGCCCAAGCGCATTGTGCGTGATTTTATCTCATCTGATGTAAAAGTAATAAAAACAGACTCGTTTACTGTCTATGTAAACCTTAAAAAATTTATCAAAGAATTTGTTCCCGAGTGGCAAGGTGAGTTGCTTCATTACAAAGGTGCACGACCGATTTTTGATTTTTACAATATTGATGATGAGATAAATAGGGCATTACGTCAATTTGTGCCGTTAAAATCTGGAGGCAATCTTGTCATAGACCAAAATGAAGCCATGACAACAATCGATGTCAATACGGGCAAATACATTGGTTTTAAAAACCAAGAAGAAACCGTGTTTCGAACCAATCTTGAGGCCGCCCAAATGATTGCACGACAACTGCGTTTAAGAAATATAGGCGGTATCATTATTGCTGATTTTATTGATATGTCCGTGCAAGAACACAAAGATCAAGTGCTTAAAACACTGCAAAACCATCTCACATCGGATCCAACAAGAACCTATGTGCATGGATTAACAACACTGGGTTTAGTTGAAATTACCCGCAAAAGAACAACTGAAAATTTACAACAAATGCTAACTCAAAAATGTCCATCATGCGATGGTTTAGGTAAGATGAAAACGGTTGAATCGGTTTGTTATGAGTTGTTTAGAGAAATTATTCGAATGGTAAGGCAGTTTCAAACAGGCAAAATACTTGTTATTGCCTCCACGGTTTTGGTTGATTATATTTTAGATGAGCAAACCCATTCCTTATCGGAATTAGAAGACGAATTAGGAAAAAGAATTAGTTTACAACCTGAGAATTCTTACTCTCAAGAGCAATACGATGTGGTGATTGTTTAGTTTATGACCAATACAGCACAACATTCTCTGGTTTTTCGTATTTGGATACATTTACGTGGCTTACTGGCAGTAATAATTGTATTGTTTGGGGTTGTGATTGGTGTTGTTTCGCTCATTCTTCCGAATGAAAACTTATACAAAGAGAAAGTTGTTTCTTTTTTGTCCAAACAATGGAATAAGGAGGTTGCTATCGAGCATATCTCTGGAAAGTGGCGAGGCTTTGGTCCTTCTTTTGTTATTCAAGGGTTGAAAATAAAAGACGAAAAAGAAGTTGCTGTTGATCAAGCGGTATTGACTATTAACCTTGTTCAGTTTCTTGTGCCCAAAGGATCGACGGGTATAAACCTTGAAATTAGCGATGTCGCTGTTGACTTTGAAAGAAAACCCTCTGGAAAAATCGTTCTCACCGATGAAGTGGATATGAACACAGGATTTTCCGATAAAATTGGAAAAGTATTGGATGCTGGAACATTGTCTGTTAACAATTTGACATTAAATTTTACTGATCCCGTTTCTCAAGCCAAACATAAAATAAAATCTAAGATAACAGTGCAGCAATCCAATAATCATAGGGCCTTTGTTTTGGAGCTTGATACAAAAGAGATTGCCGATGTAATTTTGTTAAAAGCCATCACGGCGAAAAGCAATGATTTTCTTAAACAAGCTAAATGGTATGTGGAATCAAAAAATTTATCACTTCATCGCATTGGTAATTACACCGCTATTGATTATTTTCCCAAAACATTTATCGATGCCCAAATCTGGCTGGAAACCCAACACAGCAGCATCGTGAAAATGGTAGCTAAAGCCAATCTCAAAAATAAATTTTTCGACAATGATGCAGAAATAACAGGTCAAGCAGAATTAGTTTATAAAGGCAATAAAAACAAATGGTCGGCAAATTTAACCCTTAAAGGCATTGAAACCACATCCATATCACAAGAGGAAATAAATGTTCGGATAAATCGTAATAATGGATTCATAAACCTAAAAGCAGATGTTTTGGATATTCCTTTATTAAGGGCAATACTTGGGGTTATTCACATTGATACAGCTGCATTTGCTGCATTTGAGTTGTCTGGAAAAGTTGCTGATGTGTCCATAAAATACGATGTAAACTTAAGGCGTATCGTAGAGGGCAGTATTGCTTTTGAAAATATAAATATGGCAACGGATGTAACTCAATTCAACAACTTATCGGGTTCAGTTAATTTTCACAATGAACAAATCCGATTGCTGATTGATTCTGAAAAAGGTTCAGCACGGATTCCAGGTATTTTACGTGGAACTGTGCAATGGAATAATTTACTTTTAACGGCTCAAACATCTATGCAAGACAATGATGTTGATGTAAAAATAAATTCCATTTGGTGTGATTGCACTGACTTTATTTTAGATGGAGCGGCGCGAATTGGGCTTGACCAAAACCTCTTTATGGATTTAACCTTTGCTATTTACCAAGCTCAAGTTAATCAACTGTATAAATACTGGCCAAAGAATAAGTGGAAGCCCAAAGTGTTGAATTTTTTAGATCAAGCACTGGTTTCAGGGGTGGTTGAAAATGGCATGATAATTTATCATGGTTTGACAAAGGATTATCCCTTTACAGCTAATCAAGGCGTGTTTATCACGCAGTCAAATTTAAAAAACGCACAAGTTAAATACCATAAAGATTGGCCTGTACTTTCTGATTTTAATGCATATGTTGGCACAAAAAATATGTCACTCAAGGTTAAATCACACCGTGGACGAGTGATGAAGGCAAGAATAAAAACTGTGTTAGCACAAATTAAAAATTTCAAAAAACCTTATTTGACTGTTAATGTAAATGCCAATGGCAAGGATAATTATTTGCTTGATTTTCTTAAAAATTCGCCGATGAAAAAAGGATTAAAAATTTTAGATGAAGACATGTCTTTAAGAGGCAATCAGGAAGCACGCGTTCACTTGGGATTTCCATTAAATAAAGCCAATGTTAAGATAGAACCATCAGGTTTGGTTACTTTTATGCACACGGACTTTCAGATAGGCCATTTTCAATTGCTTGACTTGGTTGGCACCTTGGATTTTTCAGGGTTATCATTAAAGCTTGCTAATTTAAAAGCAAAATTTCTTAACCAAAATGCAGTGGTATCTGGTGAAATAATCAATCAAGCCAATCAAGAACCAAAGATTAATGTATTGATTAGCGGCAATTATGACGTCACAAATTTTGAATCAACACTTGGGTTTGAATTGCCAGCAATTGGTCGCTCTCCATGGGAGTTTTCTATTTCTAATGCACGACAGACACAAACAGTATTTACTGCAAACTCAGATTTAATAGGGGTGCAGTTAGAAATGCCTGCTCCTTTTGCTAAGCCCATAGAACAAAGAACTCCCTTTTCTTTATCGTGTGTTTTACCTTGTTTAGACAGTGGTTGGGATTTAAGCTTTAATAAATCATTAAGCTCAAATTTTAGTGTTAACCGTGAGTCTGGTGAATTTAAATTAAACAAGTTAATTTTTGGTCAAACAAAAGATAAGTTTGGCGGTCATTTAGAAACGGTAGACGTTGATAAGTGGATAAGCGTACTTACCAGAAACAAATCACAAAAAAATGCTCAAGACCTGCCATTTAAAACCCTGTCATTACAGGTCGATACACTTATATTTATGGCTCGTGAGTTAAAAAATGTTTCTATTGATGTGTTCAATAACACTAAGGGTGACAGCATTGATTTAACGATTGAGGCCGCCGATATATCTGGAACAGTCAAAATTGCTAACAATTTAACTCAAAAGGGAATCATTGTTCAGTTGCAAAAACTGCATTGGCAAGCACCCGATATCGTAAAGGCTGAGGAATCAAGTGAGCAAGTGAGTTCAAACTATCCCCCTTTGCATATATGGATAGGTGATTTTATCTATGATGGGATTCCATTGGGAGAGTCCAGTATTGAAGTTAGGCCCGTGAGTGAAGGGATTAAAGTGGAGAAACTAGTGACTCATTCGGAATTGCTTAATTTAAATATAAATGGTGTTTGGTCACGCAACCAAGGCAAAAAAGGCGTGTCAAAATTTAACATTATTATGACTTCCCGAAACATTGCTGCTTTTTTGAAAAAATTAGGATTTCAAGCCCCCATTAGTCACACGCAAACGTTAATAAATATGCAAGCTCAATGGGATGGATTGCCCAGTGAGTTTGAAATAAAGAAAATTAGTGGTTCCATGCGTGTTGAGTTAGGAAAAGGCGAGGTGGTTGATACAAAACCCGGAATGGGGCGAGTATTGGGTCTTTTTAGTTTAACCAATCTACCAAGGCGTTTGATTTTGGACTTTAGTGATGTATTTGCAAAAGGGTTGCAGTTCCAGTCCATGAAAGGTGATTTTGAACTCAGAGAAGGTGATGCCTATACCGATGCCTTTATAATTGATTCCTCCAGTGCAAAAATTAGTTTATCAGGCAGAACAGGGTTAGCAACTCAAGACTATGACCAAACAATCATCATAGAACCAAGGGTTGGGCGTATCTTGCCGACAATAGGAGCTATTACTGGTGGAGCAGTTGGTGCTGCGGCAGGCTTTTTAGTGCAAGGTATGTTCCATAAAGGTTTAAAAGACGTGGGTAAAATTATATATAAAGTCACAGGCAGTTGGGATGAACCCAAAATTATCTTAGTGGAGACAAAGAAAAGAAATGAAAAGTAAAATATTAAGTTCATTGTATGTAATCGTATTAGTTATAATTGCCTCATTGATTGCCTATGAAGCCTTAGGAAATTCTCAAGGCTATTCTCATAGCGTCAATAAACTGACCAATAAATTACAGTTGGAAAGTAATATTAAGAATGAAGGAAAAAAAATATTAGAAAAGATAACTTTTAGTTGGTACGATGGCTATTCCGAATCAATGGATGAATTAAAATCCCTAAAACAAAAATCCGAAAAATACAATAAAAATGCTTTTCGTTTTACCAAGGCTTTTATTGGTTTGGTTTTATTAGCATTGCTTATCTATTTTATCGGCAAACAAATGGCTTTATTAAGTGGTTTAATTGTTTTATCCATTGTTGCACTTGTGACGGGTTGGTTTGCCCCAATTCTTGAAATTACGGCTTACCAAGACCTGCCAATGTTGGGTAATACAATTTTTCAATACGAATCAAAAAGCATCGTCTCGGCTTTGATGAAAATGTTTGAAAAGCAACAATATGTTATTGCAGGAATTATTCTATTATTTACCATTATAACACCAATCATTAAGACAATTTTACTCATCGTTATTACTTTACAAAACAAATTGCATTTATCACAAAAAAAGATTCAATTTCTTTCGGCAATAGGTAAATGGTCAATGTTAGATGTTTTCGTTGTTGCTATAGTGGTCACCTATTTTTCCATGAAAGCCACAGGAAAAACCGACGCCAACCTACAAATTGGCGTCTATTATTTCAGTATTTATGTCATTTTATCGATGCTGTGCACCTATATTGTTTCTTTTAAGAACAAGTAACCTACCTAACTTCGCTAATGATGAGGTTAATCGTCTCAGATGAGGGTAAATCAACAGTTAATTCCTCTGACTGTAAATCTCCAGCTTGCGGCATGGCATTACCAGTAAAACTAATGCGCGCACCGATTTTAATTTGATCAAAGTCGCTAAGTTTTCTGTTTGGTTGCAAGCTGTTGCCATCGTTCATAGAAATTTCAATGGGGAAACCTTTGACGATTTGTTCTAAAGGTTGGCGAGCGACTGCAATGGGCATGGGCATACCTGTAGGTTCTTTTGTGTAAATATAGAGTAGGGCACGTTTGCCTTTGAGGTTGGTTTTAAGTTTTTCATCTAAGTTGATTTTGATGGTTAAATTGGCTTTATCATTGGCCACAACTTGTGGTTGGCTATCTGATGTAATTCTTTTTTTGCCCAATTTTTCTCGAATATCGTTGAGTTGTTGCACCAGTTGTTTCTTAGCACCTTCATCACTCATCATGCCATAAAGTTTACTCCACAATTCATTGGTTTTGGCAAAGTCTTTGTGTTCGTAATAGGTCATGCCTAATAACCATAAGGCTTTTTGGTTATTGGGTTCGAGTTCAACTGCTTTTGAAAGTAATTGCTCAGGCTCTCCTAAAAAACTGCGGTTGTTGTTTGCCAGTGCTATGGCTTCTGCCAATTCGGTTAAGATGACTGATTCGTTGGGAGCCAGCTCATTTGATTTGCGGTAGGCAATCACGGCTTGTGGGTATTTTTTCATGGAAACAAGTGAACGTGCATAAAGCATTTGCCCATCGACATCATCTGGGTTTTGTTCAAGACGTGCTTCTAGTTGTTTAATGGCTTCTTCCATGCTCATTTGCGGGGCTTGACCTTGTTGAGTGTTGTTTTGTGCAGCTTGGGCTTGAGTGGGAGCGACATAATCGACAGCTTTTGGGTTGCCTAATTTATTATAAAACAGGAAACTTAAAGGGATAACAAACAAAGCAAAAAGTGCCATAATTGTTCCTGAACTTTGAGGTTTGCCATCTTTTAATAGAATATTAGATAGTTGAGCTTCGTAATCTTTACGTTTCTCTTGACTTAAGTCTTGGTCTTTTAACTGTTCAATCAGATAATTTTGTGTGAGTTTTTGAGTGCTATTGGATTTGCGGTAAAACAACCAAAATAAAACCAGTGCAACAACACTAATGGTGATAAAAGTAATCAATAAAGAACTGTTCATGAGTCTGACTCGTTTGTGTGAGTGGAAGTGGCGTTTTTCTTGATGGTTCTAATGACAATAAATCCCGCAATGAATAAAACCAAGAGCGGCATTGCCCATAAAGCCATGGTATCGGCACGCATTGGTGGATTGTAACGAACAAAATCACCGTAACGCTCAACCAAATAATCAGTAATCTCAGTTTGACTCATGTCCTGCTGAACCATTTTAGCCACTTCATTACGTAAGTCTTTTGCCAAACCTGCATCGGAGTCGGCAATATTTTGGTTTTGACAAACCAAACAACGCAATTCTTCTGTTAATTGCTGATAATCAAGACGCTGCTGCTCGGTCTTAAACTCGTGAATGTCGATAGCAAAAACGGTGTTTGCTACGAGTATTAATGTGATTATTATTTTTTTCATAGTTTTATTTTGTACTCTTGCCATTCCCTTGAAAAAAGGGAGTCCAGAAAGTTAAAAGTCACAGGAACCCAATGTTTGCGAGTATGACAAATTGGTTTTATCGTTTATTTTCGTTAACTTTGGTTTTTAAAAAACTCTGTGCAACTCCGCGTCTCCTCTGTGAATCTCTGTGTTATTTAACCCAAAAAAGAACTCAATTCTTAACCGTATTTTTGTATTTCTCTATTAATGGCAATAATTCATTCTGTATGTTTTGTGGATTAATTTCTCCTACAATTTTATGACGAATAATACCATTACCATCGACCAAAAATGTTTCGGGTGCACCATAAACGCCAAAATCGATTCCAACCAAGCCTTTTTCATCGACCAAAATATCAGTATAAGGGTTGCCGAATTGGTTCAGCCATGCTTTGGCGGTTGCGTTTTCGTCTTTGTAATTTAAACCGTATACCGGAATGATATTTTGCCGAGCAAATTCGGTGACCATTGGGTGTTCAATACGGCAATTAGGACACCAACTTGCCCAGACGTTGAGCAAGTACATTTTTCCTTCGAGTGTCTTGTTGTTGATTATTTTACCATTCATTAACGAAGGCAAAGCAAATTCTGGCACGGGTTTATTGATTAAAGCCGAAGGCAATAAGCGCGTGTCTTTGCCCAAACCTTGGTACAATAAGTAAACCAAAGTTAAAAATAGTACCAATGGAATTAAGGCTTTTACTACAGTTTTATTCATGCTTCTAAATACTTATCAATATTCTTTTGTTTCATTTGCTTGGCGAGACGGAAATAACGCCTATCAGTGGCTGCCCAAAAGCCGCCCAACATCATCAAAATTCCACCGCCCCACATCCAGCGGATAAAAGGTTTGACGTAAATACGTACAGCCCAACCACCTTTGTCATTGATTTGTTCGCCTAATGATATGTATAAGTCACGGCTAAAGCCTGGATCAATCGCTGCTTCTGTCATTGGGTTGCCTTTTCGAGGATAAAACCGTTTTTGTGGGTGCATATCGGCAATTATCTTGCCGTCTTTTCTGACCTCAAAATGCCCTTGGCTGGCTTGGTAGTTCTCTATTTGCTTTTGTTCTACACCTTTAAATTCAATTTCAAATCCTTGCACAATTTTGATATCACCAGGTTGCATCAAACTGTCAATTTCAAAATCGGTGTGTTCAGTCATTGAAACTCCAAAGATATAAATGGCAACACCTATATGGGCAATCTGCATACCCCAAATCGCTCGTGTGAGTTTGCCTTTGTATTCCTTGAAGTAAAATAGAGCAGTGACAAAGACCCAACTCGCACCAAAGACGCCCATTGTCGCTTTGATATTTAACGGTTTAAACATAAACCACACAATTAATGATAAGACTAAGGCAATAATCAAAGACGGCATGAGTTGTTTAAATACACGGATAATGTCACCTTTTTGCCAACGGTAATACACTCCCAAAGGCAATAAAACTACCATTGGCATCATCATCATAAAGAACATGCTACCAAAATAAGGAGGTCCTACGGAAATCTTTTTATCAAAAGCTTCAAAAATTAAAGGGAACAAAGTTCCAAGTAAGACCATAAAACAGGCCACTGAAAAGATGATGGAATTGGCTAATAATAAGGTTTCACGCGAAGACAGTTGAAAGCCACCTTGTGATTTGAGTTTATTGGCACGAAGTGCGTATAAAAACAAAGCACCACCAGCATAAATAGCCAGTAAAGTCAGTACAAACACACCGCGTTTAGGATCGCTGGCAAAGGCATGAACCGATGTCAAAACGCCTGAACGCACCAAAAATGTACCTAAAACGCTTAAAGAGAAACCTAAAATTGCCAAAAGCACAGCCCAACCTCGAAAGGCATTGCGTTTTTCACTGACTGCTTGCACGTGTATTAAAGCCGTACCTGCAAGCCAAGGCAGGAAGGACGCATTTTCTACCGGATCCCAAAACCACCAGCCACCCCAGCCAAGTTCATAATAAGCCCACCATGAACCCAATACTATTCCGAGTGTAAGAAATCCCCACGCTGCATTAGTCCAAGGGCGTGACCAACGTATCCAAGTGCCATCGATTTTTCCACCAATAAGGGCAGCAATCGAAATTGCAAATGGCACTGATAAACCGACATAACCCATGTATAAAATCGGTGGATGGATGATTAATCCCACATCTTGCAGTAACGGGTTGAGGTCATTGCCATCAAAAGGAGCTGGGATGCTGCGCAAAAAAGGATTGGAAGTAAAGAACACAAAAGCGGTAAAACCCAAACCAATAATGCCTAAAATAGCTAAAACACGTGCCACTTGTGAACGCGACAAAGACTTTGAATAAAATGCAACCGCTGCTGTCCAAATTGTTTGAATCAACAGCCATAACAACATGGAACCTTCGTGAGCTCCCCAAGTTGCCGAAATGCGATAGCGTACAGGCAAGGCTAGATTTGAATTTCGCCACACATAAGCCACAGAAAAATCTTGGATTACAAATAAAGTGACTAAAATCAGAAATGAAACCAATAAAAATATAAATTGCAGATAAGCCAAGGGTCTAGCGGTATGCATCAGATTATCATTCTTGGTAAAATAGCCGTATAAAGGCAAGACCGCTAACAAAAGCGCAAGCATCATTCCAAAGGCGAGGGTGAATTGACCAATTTCAGCTAACATCAGTTATTGACCTTGTAGTCATCATAGGTAGCTGATTTTTCTTTCATGGATGCAGCAACCTCGGGTGGCATATAGTTTTCATCATGCTTGGCTAAAATTTCTTCAGCTTGAAATACGCCATTTTTATCCAATTGACCAATGGCAATCATGCCTTGGTCATCGCGAAATAAATCAGGCAACAGTCCACTGTATTGAACCTTGACATCTTTGGCATAGTCGGTGACCAAAAACTCAACATCAAGTGATGTTGTGGATTTATTAATTGAGCCTTTTTTAACCATACCGCCAATTCGAAAATTGCGTGCTTTTGGGTAATCGCCTTGCAAGACTTCAGTAGGGGATTTATAGAACAAAATATTTTCTTTAAAAGCAGTAAGAAAGACAGCCGTAGCAATACCGACACCAATCAATATTAATACCACCGCCAATAATCGTTTTTTTCGTGTAGGAGTCATCAATCGTCTCGCAAAAAATTTGGGTTATTATATAGTTATCAGAGTCTAGTTTATAGATAATTCTATCGTTTTATTTTTAAATGACTCTTATATTAGTTTGCTCTAATGTAAAATAGACATCAATTAACTTAAAAAGGTTCACTATGTCTTCGCTCACCCCCTTTCATTTAGCCATTGCCGTGACTAATCTTGAGCAATCCCGTCAGTTTTATGGGAAATTACTCGGTTGTTCGCAAGGCAGAAGTACAGAATACTGGATAGACTATGATTTTTTTGGTCACCAACTGGTTTGTCATACCGCAGGTAAAGCACAAGATGCTTCTTGTAAAAACCCAGTTGACGGCAAGCACGTGCCTATTCCTCACTTTGGTGTGGTGCTTGAAATGCCTCAATGGCGAGCACTACGTGATAAATTAATCGCGGCTAAGGTTG
>JALSIL010000251.1 GCA_026990095.1 Lysobacterales bacterium | reverse complement strand
TGAATTATTTGCTGGTACGCCTGAATCACGTGCCCGTGGCTACAAACCAGGACGCTTTAGTTTTAATGTCAAAGGCGGACGTTGCGAAGCCTGTTCAGGCGATGGTTTAATCAAGGTGGAAATGCATTTCTTGCCCGATGTTTACGTGACTTGTGATGTCTGTAAAGGCAAACGCTACAACCGTGAAACCTTAGATATTCGCTACAAAGGCAAAAATATATACGATGTATTGAATATGACTATCGAAGAAGCGCAAGAGTTCTTTGATGCCATTCCAACCATCAAAATGCGCCTAGACACCTTAATGGATGTCGGTCTAAGTTACATAACGCTCGGACAAAACGCCACAACGCTATCAGGAGGAGAAGCGCAACGCATTAAATTGGCAAAAGAACTTTCCAAACGCGACACAGGTAAAACCATCTACATCTTGGACGAACCCACCACAGGATTACACTTTGCAGATATAAAACAATTGCTGGCAGTCTTGCATCGCTTGCGTGATAAAGGCAACACCATTGTTGTTATCGAACACAATTTAGATGTGGTCAAAACTGCCGATTGGGTGGTTGATTTAGGTCCCGATGGTGGAGACTTAGGCGGCAAAATAGTCGCCCAAGGCACTCCAGAGGATATTTGCAAAAAATACAAAACCCATACCACCCATTTTTTAAAAAACATGCTTTAATTTGGCTAACGCCCACAGCTGCACTGTTTTTAAGGCACGCAATGATAATAAAAAAACGTGTCATTGCAAGGAGGTACGACGTGGCAACCTCATTGGGTATCGTGTTCTTATTTGAGACCAATTAACACAGTGTTTTTGTCGGGTGGACCGTGCCAACTGATAGTGTTTCAAATTTCTCAAACACTCTTTAAACTCAAGTAATACAAAGCATCTGCAAGTTTGATTATTTTTTGTTTGGATTCCAAGGTTTCTAATTGTGGGTCTTTAATGGCTTTTAAGCCATTTTTAGCACCCCAGATAGCACTGGACATGGTGGCAATAGTATCGGTATCGCCTTTGAGGTTTTGGACGAATTTTATCAATTCATTGAAATCTTGATTGAGAAAACGCAGGGCAAGGTAAACGGCAGTGACTGTAGAATTTATAGCTTCTATGCCATTGCCCAATTTTTTTGCAACTTCTTTGGTTGTTGGTTTGTCGGTGTTTTCTAGCCATTTTTTAACTTGCAATAACTTGCTTTTATAATCGTTATTGTTTGTTTCGATAAGTTGTTGCACGAGTGTTTCTTGCTTATCTTTAAGCATGACAACGATTGCTTGAGCAATGATTTTTGCCCCTGTAATTGCATCAGGGTGAGCATGGGTAATAACAGAGGTTTTTTCGACTGCGTATTGCATTAATCGTGGGTTGTTTGGATAAAACAATGCCACCGGAGCGATTCGCATAGCCGCACCATTGCCATAAGAACCATTTTTAAAATACTTGGTATTGAGTATTTGCCAGTTTTGCCCTTTTTTAATCGCTTTGAGTAGTTTTGCAGCACTCGGTCCATAACCACGAGACCATTGATAACTGCTAGAAAATTGTTCAGCAAGTTCGTTCTGGTTGATTCCTTGGTAGGCAATTAACGATCGAGCGATGTCAATTGTCATTTGGGTGTCATCAGTGTAGCGAATTTCTCCTGTTTTTGTAGTGCTAAAGAACTTCCATAAAAAACGTTCAATAATTCCACCTTCAAACGGTGCGCCTAACGCATCACCGAGTGCTAGACCAACTAAACATCCATGGTATTTATCTTGTGTATTCATGAATTAAAAGACAAAGCCGTTTGCTGATAGTTCAAATAATTGCCACTGTTGGTGTATAATCATTCAAAAATCCAATGGTAAAAATCATGTTCAAATATATTTTAATTCTTTTTGTTTCTCTAACGGCTTTTGCGGGCGATAGGGTAACGGGTCAAGCATTTGCCACACGTTCTGCCGTTATTGCACAACATGGCATAGCAGCTACTTCACAACCCTTGGCGACTCAAGTGGCGTTGGATATTTTGAAATCAGGGGGCAATGCTATCGATGCAGCCATCGCAGCTAATGCAATGCTGGGCTTGGTTGAACCAACTGGCAATGGCATGGGCGGTGATATTTTTGCCATCATTTGGGATGCAAAAACGCAAAAACTTTATGGATTAAATGGTTCGGGACGATCGCCCAAATCCTTGAGCAGACAATGGTTTATTGATAAGGGTTATGACAAAATTCCATCTCATGGACCGCTGCCTGTTTCAGTGCCTGGCGCTGTCGATGGTTGGTTTATGCTGCACGATAAATTTGGCGTTAAGTCCATGCAAGAAATCTTACAACCCGCTATAGATTATGCTGAAAATGGTGCACCAATAACGCAATTAATTGCCTATTATTGGAACCTATCTGTGCCACGTCTAAGTAAATATGAAGGTTTTAATCAACAATACACCATCAATGGCAAAGCCCCCAAAGAAGGTCAACTCTGGAAAAACCCCAATTTAGCCAAAACATTAAAAACCATTGCAAAAGAGGGCCGTGACGCTTTTTATAAAGGTAAAATAGCACATACCATCGCAGATTACATGAAAAAGCAAGGGGGTTTTCTTAGTTATGAGGACATGGCATCCCACCATGGGCAATGGGTTGAACCTGTTAGCACAAATTATCGCGGTTATGATGTATGGGAACTGCCACCCAACGGCCAAGGCATTGCGGCGTTGCAGATATTAAATATTTTGGAACAATTTGATGTGTCCAAGATGAAGTTGGATTCCGCCCAGTATGTTCATTTATTTACCGAAGCCAAAAAGCTTGCCTTTGAAGATCGAGCTCAATTTTACGCAGACCCTGATTTTAACAAAATACCCGTTAAACAACTGATTTCTAAATCTTATGCCAAAAAACGAGCCAAACTTATCAATCTTAAACGAGCGGGGAAAAGTTATCCCGCTGGCAACCCTGCCT
>JALSIL010000250.1 GCA_026990095.1 Lysobacterales bacterium | reverse complement strand
GATGACCCACGTATGCCAACCGTTTCTGGTATGCGTAGACGCGGTTATATGCCTGAATCTATTAGGCATTATGCACAAAGAAGCACCGTAACCAAAAAGCCATCTACAGTTCCCATGAGCATGTTGGAAGATGCCGTTCGCCAAGATTTGAATAAAGTGGCACCACGAATAATGGGAGTGACTAAACCGCTTAAAGTGGTGATTGAAAACTACCCAGAAGACAAGGTTGAAATGATAACTGCTAAAAACCACCCAATGGATGAGTCTTTTGGTACCAGAGAACTGCCTTTTGGACGCGAGTTGTATATTGAAGCCGATGATTACAAAGAAAACGCTAACCGTAAATTTTTCCGCTTTACCGAGGGTCGTGAAGTGCGTTTGCGTTATGCTTACTACTTAACATGCCAACGAGCCATAAAGGACGAGCAGGGCAATGTTACCGAACTACGTTGTACTTATGACCCAGAAACAAAAGGAGGTTCCTCTCCTGATGGCAGAAAAGTTAAGGGCACAATTCATTGGGTGAGTGCGCAACATGCCGATGATATTGAGGTGCGTTTATACGACAGGTTATTTAATAAACCCGCTCCCAAAGGTTTGGGTGATTTGAATCCTGATTCATTAGAGATTATTGAAAATGCCAAAATTGAACCCAATATTGTTAATAATTCTGAAGGCATACGCTACCAATTTGAACGCATGGGGTATTTTTACCGCGATACCACCCATGAAAATAATAAACCCGTTTTTAACCGAATCGTAACTTTACGCGACTCTTGGGCAAAACTCGAACAACAAAACTAAAAAAACATTATGCAAACAACAGAAACTATTTGGCACAATGGCGTGCTTAAGCCGTGGGAAGAAAGTACCACTCATGTATTAACCCATACCCTGCATTACGGCGGAGGGGCTTTTGAAGGCGTACGTTTTTATAAAACAGATAAAGGCCCTGCGATTTTTCAATTGAAAAAACATACCGAGCGTTTAATCTATTCATCTAATGTTTTGGGAATGGAACTGGACTATAATTTAGATGAATTAATGGCTGCTCAGGTTGAAATGGTTAAAGCCAATGGACTAGAAGCGGGTTATATTCGACCGTTAAGTTTCTACGGTTATAAAGAATTGGGCGTTTCAGCAAAGGGAAATCCTGTTGAAATTATTATTGCCAATTGGCCTTGGGGTAAATATTTACCCCATGATATGGTTGATATTAAGGTCAGTAAATACAAGCGTATCTCCCCTGAAACAACGGTAATAGACGCCAAAATTTGCGGTCATTATATTGGTGGTATATTATCAGCCATTGAGTTGGACGATACACAATATCACGAAGCTTTATTTTTAGACCATGACGGTAACGTGGCAGAAGGTGCAGGTGAAAACTTTTTTATTGTAAAAGATAAGGTGATTTTTACGCCGTCTCTTGGGCATATCTTACCTGGTATAACACGTGCAACGATTATTGAAATCGCACAACATTATGGTTATAAAGTAGTGGAGCAAAAAATTACCCTAGAACAAGCCTTGGAGGCAGATGAAGCTTTTTTTACTGGCACAGCTGTTGAAGTGACTCCGATTCGTTCAATAAATGATAAAATAATAGGTGCTGCAGATGTGGTGGGTGAAGTGACGGCATTCATTAAACAAACTTACGATGATGTGGTGCATGGAAGAAATGAAAACTTTATGCAATACTTAACTTTTGTTTAAAGCTTAAGTCCAAAGGAGCTGTTTTTATTGAACAACTCCTTTGGTTTTAGTTTGTTTAGTCGTAAATCTTATTTTTATCAACTTTTTTAGAAAATTCTGTTTCATGCCCTTTTGCTAACAATGCCGCTTGTTCAATCCATTTTTCACGTTCAATACGTCCAGGGAATTTCATAAAATTATCCATCCATTTGGCATTTTCATCACTCCATGAGGCAATTTGCTCAAAATGAAAGACTCCTTGCTCAAACAGAGTTTCTTCTAGAACCTTACCAATGCCTTTGATTCTTTTTAAATCATCGGCTTTACCATTATGTGGTTCACTTAAAAATGCTGGAATTTCTGTCTCATTTTTTACTTCTTCAACAGGGGTTTCTCTAGTGTGTGGGACTTCTGTAATTTGTGAAGCAACAGCCACTTCTTTAATTATTGTTTTGACTTCTGGTTTTTTATTTTGACAATTTCTTAATTGTTGTTTTAACAATAAAATTTCACCCCTGTGTCTTTTACAACTTAGATTTCTCCACAACCAACCAATTATTGCCCCTAAAATAAAAGCGGCTAATAAGCATAAGAAAATTTGACTCAATAAATAATTCATTTTTTTACTCCATTTAGAGAATGTACTTTAAATTCGATTCGACGATTTTGCATTCGCCCTTGTTTTGTTTCATTGGTGGCAATGGGTTGAGATGAGCCAACTCCTTTACCTGTTAGCTTTTCAGCTTTAACCCCTTGTTTGAATAAGTAATTGACAACAGCCAGCGCTCGAGCCTTACTGAGTTTAATGTTGCTGATTTCATTGCCAGATTTATCCGTGTGACCGATGATTTCTACAGCCACACCTTGGCAGGCTTTTGTGGTTTGGGCTAAATGGTTTAATAAATCAAAACTTTCAGCTAAAATTATCGCACTGCCAGAATTAAACTGCACTTTTGATTGTTTGAGAAGATTAGATAAGTCTTGTTGGCACTGATTAGCATCCAGCGGTTGTTGGTTTACTATGTTATTTGATTGTTGAGTGTTGTTGTCTTCGACAATTAATAAATTTTCAACCTTGGCACCATTGCCTAATGTGTTTTGAAGCTCGTGAGAAATTTGGATTTTAATTAGTTCATTCGCCACTTGCCCTTTTAAAGTGATGATTTGACCCTCAAAACTAATATCGGCAGCATTGATTTTATTTAAATGCGGCAATAATGCGGATAGGTAGCGATGATAATCGGCTGGTATAATGTCTTTATTGCTG
>JALSIL010000249.1 GCA_026990095.1 Lysobacterales bacterium | reverse complement strand
TGAAAATGAAGTAGGCCATTAGAAATAAATAGGGAGTAAATACATAGGATAAATAATGCATGGTTTTCCAATTTAATTTATGCGCTATGACAATCCACAATACAAACGAAAAGGACATAAAAACCAGTGATAAGTTGATAACACTTATTCCAGATAAATATGTAAATATCTCATGATGACCCGTAAATACCCATGCGATAATGCCTATGAACCACATTATATTTGATATTTGCATCGGATTAGAACGCGAGTTTGGCGATACTTTACTTTGCCAATACCAAGACATGAGCAGATGAGTCAATGAATAAATAGTTAAGCCAATAAAAGGAATATTTGCCATCACAGGTATGGTTTGACTTGATTGTGGAATTTCAGTCACAGGTAAAATCATCAACAAAGTGACCAAAGCTGATGCCAACTTATGTGTATTAAGCTTTAATTTATTAGCTGTAAATAACAACAAGAATGCGGTAATCGCGAGAAACAGTTCGAGTAATATAAATTTGTTATCAGGGTAGTAGCTGATAATTTCCATAGACCAAACATACAACCAACTGCATAAACCAGTGACTAAATACACTAGACCCATAATAGAAAAAGAAGAGGGCAGTTTATGTCTGCTCTCAAAACTCCAGTACCATGATAAATACAAATGATAAGCCGACAAAGTTAACAAGCCAATAAAGCGAATATTCAGAAACATTCTGTCATTTAAATTCACCACTGGCATGTAGGGAACAATAACCATTAACATCAAAAATGAAACAACAATAGAAAGTTTTTTGACTAGTTTAAATTTTATTTTATCCGAAATAGATAATAATGCAAAGCTAGACAGAGCCAAAAATAACTGAGAAAGAATCAGACGATTACTCGAATAATGGTAATGGATTTCAAACATTCCGCCATACACCCACCAAAAAACTGAGAGTAAACACATGAGAGGAGCAATTAAATTTCGTTCTATCTTAAACAGTTTCTGGTGGTGCTTTCGCACATAAAGTGCAATAAAAGCAGTTGATATAAAGATAATCAAAGCACCAATATAATCCGCATTGAGCCAAGGCATTAAAGCACGTGATAATTTAGCTTCAATAAAATAAGCCCCCATGCCCAAAAGAGTCAATCCATAACCACTGAATCGTGGCAATAGACGCAATTGCCGAATACCAACCCATAATAAAGCACTTCCCTCAGCTGTCCACATGGCGGAGGTCACCCTCCCATCAAAACCAAGAGGAATTGCTAAAGTGGCAAAACCAATGCCTAATGCCACAAAAGATTCAATTAAATCTTTCATGTAGGTTTTTTTCATGAGTTTTATAATGTAGGCAAATACAACATAAAAAACACCCAATGCCAAAGCAGAATAAGCTAAACCATATTCGCTATCCTTCATCAATCCTGCTTGCAATGCAAAGCCAACCAGAGGTGTGCCAAAAATGATAGTTCCATCATTTATGCCTTTTAGTTTTGGTGGTTGTTTAATGGCAAATAGAACCGCAATAAACGTATAAAGCAAGAAGTAAGCAATTAAAAATGGCTCAACACTGTTTAAAAATTCAGGTTTATAGTACTTAAATCCCCAAAGCGAACCAATACCAAAGGTTGCGACAAAACCAATAACATTAAGAATTCGCCACGACTTAAACCACGAAATGGCAAACACCCCAATATTAAGTAATAAGTAATAGGAAAACAACTGCACATGGCTTCCATGACCTGTAGAGGTTAATATTGGAGCCGCAAAACCGCCAATCATTCCTATCACTGCCAGAGCCATAGAGTCTTGAAGGATGGCTAACATTGCGGATATACAGACAATGCCAATCAACAAAAACAACACCACATGTGGGGCAATCAAACCATGCAAACGCAAGGCTGCAAACAAAGTCAGGTATAACAAGCCTATGCCACCTCCTTGTAAGCTCAAAGCGAATCCAGGACGTTTCTTGCGCAATTTCCAACCCAATACCAATATAACTAAGCAAGCAAAACTTATACCAATATAGCGGTATTCGACCGGTACAACTGTTCGTTCTGCTACGTATTTCAGCAAAAAAGCAACGCCAATAAACAACAACAACATCCCTGTTCTAACCAGTGAGTTCCCAACAGAAAAATACCCAACGACTAAAGATTTAACCTTTTTAAAAGCAATTTCAACTGGTGATGGTTTCAGTATAATGGGTTCGGTTTTTTCTTCTTTAATTGGGTTGATGATTGGTTCGTCTTGCGCTTGCACCTTCTGGTTATTGTCCTTTTCAACTTTATCCAACATCCAAGGATTTTTTGCTTCAATACCTTCATTGTGTTGTGTTTTAGTAACTTTGGGAGTTAGTTCATCAAGGTGAGGATTTTTTATTATCTTATCAGCAAACACACTGGTGTCCTTATTGGAGTCCAGTGATTGTGTGTCTTTTGTTGGTGAATTTTCAGCAATAAGTTCTTCAATGATTATGGATCCCATCTCATCGGAGTCATAATTTTCTTGCTTGTCAGCACGTTCTGAATCTTCCTTGAAAGTTTCATTCTCATCTTCTTGCCGAATACTTGTGCTATTAACGGCTTTATCTTTTAATTGCCGTTCAAGATTAAATACCCTTGTTTTTAACTCGTATAATTGCCACAACAAGTAAGCAACAATTCCTCCAGTTAAATAACCGTATCCTTCTTGGTTCATAGCTCCAAAAACAAAAAAACCAACAATAAACGCAATAACACTTTTCATAGAACAGTTCTTTAAAGATTAATAATTGATTCCATCATATAACAACTTCTGTTTTAAAAGAAAAGTAATTTGAAGAAGTAGCATATCTCAATACTTGAGGTTTAGTAAACCTGAATATTCTAAATTAAATATTCGAGACCTTTGCATAACTATAGTGACGAGTAAAAAATGATTAAATTCACCAGCTTTTCGCTAAAAATCTCGCCAATAACTGGTTATTACCTTCAATTTTTAACTCAATCTGGCAAATTTTCT
>JALSIL010000248.1 GCA_026990095.1 Lysobacterales bacterium | reverse complement strand
CAAGGACGTGATAATAATCTAGCAAAATTGCTGCAAAAACAATGGCAACTCGGTGATATTAGCACCACCAACTATTTGCTCACTTTGCAACAAAGAACCCAAGGTCTGCTGGCTGGAATTGAGCTACAAAGACAGTACCAAGCTGCCATCATTAACTACTTAACTGATACCGCTCAAATAGGTATCACATCGTATTCAGATACAAACGAGGTCTCACCATGAAAATCAATACAAGTTCAATTATCAAATACACACTTTTAGCCATTATTTTAATAGTAACAGCACCGTTTTGCGTGGCTGAACAAGACCATGACGAACATGGAAATGAACACGGAAATGAGCACAAAAGTGAACATGGACACCAACAAGAAACTGCACAAAGTGTAACACTGACAAAACAACAACAAGCCTTAGTCAACATCAAGGTCGAAACACTCAAAGCACGAAATTTAGACTACAGCGTTTATGCTCCTGGAGAAATTCAAGCCAATGGTTACACCAGTTATTTGGTTTCACCTCGGGTTGATTCTGTGGTCATGACTCGTCATAAATCCTTAGGTGACCATGTCAAACAAGGCGAAAAATTGGTGTCTTTATTCAGTGCAACCGTTGCACAAGCACAAACCAATCTTACGCTTGCAAAAGCCGAATGGTTAAGGGTTAAAAATCTCGGTCGCCAAGCTGTTGGAGCCAATCGTTTTATCAAAGCCGAAAATGATTTTAAACTGGCAAAAGCCCGACTTATTGCCTTTGGATTATCGCAAAAAGATGTAAACGCTAACAACAACCCTTTGGGTGAATACACCTTAATTGCCCACACCGATGGAGCCATTATATCTGATGCTTTTCAACAAGGTCAACGGGTGGAAGCAGGTCATGCCTTAATGCTGCTCAGTAATGAAACACAATTATGGGTAGAAGCACGCCTTCCTGCCACAACGACGTTAAATTTACCAGTCGGAACACTGGCACAAGTCAAAGTGGGACAAAGATATTATCCCGCAACAGTTTCACAAGAAGCCCACACCATTGATGAGAACACCCGTACTCGTGTTGTGCGTCTGCTAATTGACAACCCCGATGACAGCCTCCATCCTGGTGAATTTGCTGATGTCTATTTTTCGCTGTCCACTAAAAAAGCGGTGATACTCGTTCCTGAAAATGCATTGATGCGAAGTGCCGATGGCGATTGGGTGGTTTTTGTTGAATCCGATAACAATCAATTTGCCGCTCAAGAGGTTGAATTGGGGCGTGTATTGGGCACAAGCCATGAAATTTTTGGTCTAAAAACAGGCACAAAAGTCGTGACCTCTGGTGCTTTTTTTGTGGCATCAGAAATAGCCAAAGGCGGATTTGATCCGCATGGACACTAGGAGCAATCAGCATGTTAAACAAAATAGTAGATTGGTCGGTAAAAAACCGACTGCTGGTGGTATTGGCTCTAATTGGTATGATTGTGACGGCGACTTTGTACATACCTCGATTAAATCTCGATGCTTTTCCTGATGTCACCAACATTCAAGTTTCGATAAATACCGAAGCTCCAGGATTGGCAAGTGAAGAAGTCGAACAACTCATTACCTTCCCGATTGAAGCGGTCATGTATGCCCTACCTGGTGTCGAGGAAGTGCGTTCTATCTCCAAGACTGGATTATCAGGCATTACTGTGGTTTTTAAGGAAGGCACAGATATTTATTTTGCCCGCCAATTGGTTTTTGAACGTCTGCAAGCAGCTAAAGAGTTGATTCCCAGCGGTGTTGGCACACCTGAAATTGGTCCGAACACTTCTGGTTTAGGACAAGTGTATCAATATTATTTAAAAGCGGACAAAGATTCTGGTATGGATATTATGGCACTGCGATCACTCAATGATTGGGTTGTTAAGCTTATCCTAATGCCTGTTGATGGCATAACTGATGTTTTATCTTTTGGTGGTCAGGTCAAACAATACCAAGTCAACCTCAATCCATCGCGTTTGTTAGCCTATCAATTATCGCAACAAGACGTCATCAATGCCTTAGAAGATAATAATTCCAATGCAGGTGGTTGGTACATGAACCGTGGACAAGAACAATTGGTTATTCGTGGCGTTGGCTGGTTAAGCAATGGCGAAAATGGCTTGGAAGAACTACGCCAAGTGCCTCTAAAAACCATTGATGGAGCGGTGGTAACTGTTGCTGATGTCGCTGGTGTAGAGTTTGGCAGCGAAATACGTCAAGGAGCAGTAACCATGACCGAACGCACAGAAAATAATGGTTCTCGCTATGTGGGTGAAGTGGTTTCAGGTATTATTCTCAAACGCATGGGAGCCAACACCAAAGTCACCATAGATGGTATTAAACAGCGGATTCCTCTGATTCAACAAGCCTTACCCAAAGGCGTCACCTTTGAACAAATCTACGACCAATCCGATTTAATCGAAAAAGCGGTCGGCACGGTTTCCAAAGCCTTGATTGAAGCTTTTATCTTTATTGTCATTGTTTTGGTGTTGTTTTTATTGAATATTCGCTCGGTAATATTGGTGCTTATTTCAATTCCACTTTCTGTTGGCATGGCATTAACCGTCATGTCCTACAATGGTTTATCGGCTAACCTCATGTCATTAGGAGGGTTAGCGGTTGCCATTGGCATGATGGTTGATGGAGCCGTTGTGATGATGGAAAATATATTCAAACACCTCACGCATCCTGATAGTTACCATGATAAAGAACGTGCCAAAATGGCTGATGAAGACGACATTGAATCCACTGGATTAATCAACAATACGACTGTTGCCTTGCGTATCCAATTGGCAGCAAAAGAAGTCGCTAAACCTGTTTTTTATGCAGTAACGATTATTATGGTAGTGTTTGCTCCATTGTTCTCACTCGAAGGTGTGGAAGGCAAATTGTTCCAGCCGATGGCAGTGAGCATCATGATAGCGATGGCAGCCTCTTTACTGGTTTCATTGATTGTGGTGCCTGCATTGGCAAGTTATTTTTTCCAAAAAGGAGTCAAAGCCAAAACCAGCCCGATAGTCAAAATACTGGAAAAAGCCTACCGCTTTACTTTAGCCAAAGCCATGAAAGCAAAACTACTAGTTATTGTATTTGCAGGTATTCTATTATTATCTTCATTGTTTTTATTGTCTAAACTAGGTACGGAGTTTGTTCCTGAATTAGAAGAAGGCACCATCAACCTACGTGCAACTTTAGCACCCTCCGCCAGCTTAGACACAGCATTAGATATTGCCCCAAAACTTGAAAAAATGTTAATGGAGTTTCCAGAAGTAACTTATGCGATGAGTCGAATTGGGCGGCCTGAAATTGGAGGCGATCCCGAACCAGTTAGCAATATTGAAGTTTATATTGGTCTCAAACCCGTCAATCAATGGCAAAGTGCCAACAACCGCAAAGATTTGCAGTTATTAATGGAAGAAAAACTCGAAAAAATCCCAGGATTGTTATTGAATTTTTCTCAACCGATTGCCACCCGAGTCGATGAGCTGTTATCGGGCGTCAAAGCCCAGTTAGCCATGAAGTTATTTGGCTCAGATTTACAAGTATTGGCTCAAAAAGGCCAAGAAATAGTCAAAGCCGTTCAAAGTGTCACAGGTACACGAGATGTCGCCATGGAACAAATTGCCGGCGAATCCCAATTGGTAGTCAAACCCAATCGTCGAGCTTTATCACGTTATGGCTTGTCTGTTGGTGACTTGATGTCAGTAGTACGTGATGGCATTGGCGGCAGTGTGGCAGGTCAAATCATCAATGGGAATGAACGCTACGATATCTATGTGCGTTTGGCAAAGAACTTCCGTCAAAACCAATACGCCATAGCAGATTTACGTCTGCAATCGCCAACTGGAGCATGGGTTCGTTTAGGTGATGTCGCACAAATAAGCATAGAATCAGGACCTCCACAAGTGCGTCGTGATGATGTCCAACGCCGAGTCGTCATTCAAGCCAATGTGCAAGGTCGTGATATGGGTTCAGTGGTCAAAGATATTCGGGCAGCCATTGCCAGGCAAGTGGATTTACCTACGGGTTATACCGTCGATATTGGCGGGCAATTTGAAAACCAACAACGTGCTCAAAAACGCCTAGCGATTGTTGTGCCATTATCTATTGGCTTAATAGCCTTATTATTATACTTTACATTCGGTTCTATTGGACAAGCAACACTAATCTTAATAAATTTACCTTTAGCAATGATTGGAGGAATCTACGCGTTATGGTTTAGTGGGCAATACCTTTCAGTTCCGAGCTCTATTGGTTTTATCACTTTGTTTGGTGTTGCTGTATTAAATGGGGTCGTCATGGTTGAATCAATTAATCTTCGAATAGAAAATTTAAAACAATCGTGGAACGAATCAATTTTTGAAGGTGCTATTTCAAGATTGCGACCTGTGCTAATGACAGCAATCACCAGTGCATTAGGACTAATTCCAATAATATTATCCGATGGCATAGGAGCAGAAATCCAACGCCCATTGGCAACCGTTATAGTTGGTGGATTAGTCACTGCTACTTTTTTAACTTTATTTGTCCTACCCATTTTATTTTCCTGGTTTTCAAAAGGTAAAATAAAGATGATGCAAGCAGGAGAATCACATGAGTGAACAGAATCATAATCACGACAACCAAGACCATGAACACAATAATGAGCAGAATGACGAGCACAATCACGGTTTTGGCAACGAAAAAACCGAATTTTATTTTGCCATTGGCAGCGGTGTTTTTTGGCTCACGGGTTTAATTCTTTCATTTATGGCAACCATCCCTGCATGGTTGCCTTTGAGTTTGTTTATTATTGCCTTTTTTCTGGGTGGCTTTTTTACCTTAATTGAAGCCTATGAAGCGGTTAAAAGTGGCAAATTTGAAATTGATTTTTTAATGCTAGTCGCCGCAGCAGGAGCAGCGGCTTTAGGTAAATGGGAAGAAGGCGCTTTGTTGCTGTTTTTGTTTTCTTTGGGTCACTCTTTAGAAAAATACGCCATGAACAAGGCACGAAAGTCGATACAAGCCTTATCAGAACTGGCACCATCTACCGCTTTGCTCAAACAAACCAATGGCAATATAAGTGAAGTTGAAATTGACCAGTTGCAGTTAAATGATGTGATAGTTATTAAACCAAATAGCACAATTGCAGCCGATGGCATGGTTATTGCTGGTACCAGCTCGGTCAATCAAGCACCCATAACTGGCGAAAGCATGACTGTGAGTAAATCACCCATAGATAATACCAATACCACGACTACTTTAGAAAATTTAGATGATGAAAACCGTGTCTTTGCAGGCACTATTAATGGCAGTAGCACATTAGAAATAAAAGTACTAAAACTTTCCAAAGACAGCACGCTTTCACGTTTGGTTGAATTGGTTAAAAATGCTGAAAGACAAAAATCGCCAACTCAACAATTTACTGATAAATTTGAAAAGTATTTTGTTCCAGCAGTCCTGTTTACTGTTGTGGCTTTATTGTTTGCTTTTTTGATAATCGACGAACCCTTTGCCGACAGTTTTTATCGGGCAATGGCAGTATTGGTTGCCGCATCACCGTGTGCTTTAGCCATCTCAACGCCTAGTGCCGTGTTGGCAGGAGTAGCACGAGCTGCAAAACAAGGTGTGTTGATAAAAGGCGGTCGCCCTTTGGAAGATTTAGGCAGTTTAAATGCTCTGGCGTTTGACAAAACAGGAACGCTAACCGAAGGCAAACCCAAGCTCACCAATGCTATTGCTTTAAATAATACCTCACAAGAAGAATTACTCAAAATTGCGGTTGCAGTTGAAAAACTCAGTGATCACCCGCTGGCATCTGCCATAGTCAATGGTGGTAAAGAAATTTTAGGTGATACAATCATTCCTAAAGCCAGTGACTTACAAGCACTCACCGCTCGTGGTGTCAAAGCCATAGTAGAAAACAAACAAGCCTATATTGGCAACCGTCGTTTGTTTGAAGAAATCACAAAAGAGGATGTCCCTTTAGCTATCAATGAAGTTATGGAAAACCTCGAATCTCAAGGACATACGGCAATGATTGTCTATTATGACAACAACTATATTGGAGTCATATCTGTGATGGATGTGGCACGTAAAGAAGCACAATCCACTTTATTAGCATTAAAAGAAATCGGTATCAAACACATGATAATGCTCACCGGCGACAACCAGCAAGTGGCAAATACCATAGCCAAAGAACTGGGTATAACCGACCCAATGGGTAATTTATTGCCTGAGGATAAAGTCGCTGCGATTGAACTATTAATAAAACAAGAAGGCAAAGTTGCCATGATTGGCGATGGAGTCAATGATGCACCTGCTATGGCAAAAAGCACCGTAGGAATTGCAATGGGAGCTGCAGGCTCTGCTGTTGCTTTAGAGACTGCCGATATTGCCCTAATGGCAGATAAATTAGATAATTTACCTTTTGCAATAGAATTGAGTCGTAAAGCCAAATCTATTATTAAACAAAACCTATGGGCATCACTAGGCATCGTCGCCCTGCTGGTACCCGCCACAATTTTTGGCATAGCCTCGATTGGTTCCGCCGTAGCCATTCACGAAGGCTCAACCTTGCTGGTGGTGGTTAATGCTTTAAGGTTATTGAGATTTAAAACTTAACACAAAAAAAATCCTCGCTTGGTGCGAGGATTTTGTCAAGTTAAGCTTAGTAGAGACCTTTGCATAACTCGTGGCACGTGTTATGTAAAGGCCTCTAGTAAATTAATTAAAGCTTATCGGCTTCTTCTGCCAAATATTCGGCAACGCCATCAGGTGATGCATCCATACCTTTGTCACCATCTTGCCAACCAGCAGGACACACTTCTCCGTGGTCTTGATTGAATTGTAAGGCATCTACCATACGAAGCATTTCATCAACATTACGTCCGAGTGGCAAGTCATTAATCACTTGATGCCTAACGATATTGTCTTCATCAATTAAGAAAGAACCACGAAATGCAACCGCTCCATCTGGTGTTTCAACATCATAAGCTTTACACGCTTTGTGAGTCACATCGGCAAACAATGTGTAACCAACTTGCCCTATTCCACCTTTATTAATTGGTGTATTTTTCCAAGCATTGTGGGTAAATTGTGAATCAATTGAAACACCAACAACTTCCACATTGCGCTTTTTGAACTCTTCTAACCTGTGATCAAATGCAATAAGCTCTGATGGGCAAACAAAAGTGAAATCTAAAGGGTAAAAGAACACCACTTTCTTTTTACCTTCTGTTGCCTTTTTGAGGTTATAATTATCTACAATTTCGCCATTACCTAAAACAGCTGCACCCTTTAAATTTGGTGCTTTTCTACCGACTAATACGCCCATAAGAATCTCCTGTGAATTGAATAAAGGGTGTATTTTACTCGATTAACACCATTGATGCTATCAAATAATATCTATTGTTGTGTTCAATTATTTAGAAGACAGTAAAGACCAATGATTGTGGTTATAGCCCGACTTCAGTAAGAAATTCAACAGCTTATGCAAGAAGACATTAAGATGAGTGCGTGTTTTCAGATGAACTTTGGGGCAAATCCTAGGGCCAAGCAAACGAATGAATTGTTGGAAATCCGTGCAATAAACAATTTCTGCCACTTGGGCATCCTCATAACTGCGCATAATAAGTTTTTCACTCATGCCAAATTTAAAAATGTATTTCAATTCAATTTCAGTGGTGTATTTGAACGCTTGGGATACCTTAATTTGAACAACAGGGCGATTGGTTAATGTTGTTTCGTAACAAACCCCTTGATACAGGTGTACAGGTAAGAGCATCTTCATTAAATGAAAATTGTCTTCGTGCCGAATTGTTTCGCAATTTTGATTGGTATAGGGTGAATAGTGCATTAATGCAGTTTATTGGTTAAATTAAGAGCAAGCAAGACTTTTCCTGAAATCTCCTCAATAGAGGTGTGTGTTGTGGATAAATACTGGATACCATTACGTAAAAATAGGGCTTCTGCATCGGACACCTCTCGTTGGCATTGACGCAATTTAGCGTATTTTGAATCTGGTCGTCGCTCTGCCCTAATTTGTGACAACCTAAATGGGTCAATAGTTAAACCGTAGACTTTATGTTTATGTTTAAGAATTTCTTTGGGAATTTGCATTTTATCTAAGTCTTCGACTGTTAAAGGGTAATTAGCCGCTTTAACACCGTATTGCAATGCTAAATAAAGGCACGTTGGGGTTTTACCCGATCGACTAACGCCCAATAAAATAATTTCAGCATCATCGTAATCAACGCTGACACCATCATCGTGGGTTAAAGCATAATTAGTGGCATCAATTCGTCTGCCATAAGCTTTAGAATTGGTGATTCCATGAGTTAAGCCAACCCCTGGCGAACGCTTAATACCCAAATTTTTTTCAATTTTACGTAACAAACGATTAAATGGATCGAGCTTTAAGCCTCCACCAGAATGAATGATTTTACGCAATTCAATATCCACAACGGTGTTAATCACCAAAGGTTGGCAATTTTTACCAGCCTGTTTTATGTGATTGGCTGCAATTTGGGCTTTTCCTTTGTTATCGACAAAAGGCAGCCTAATTTCATTAAAGTTGATGTCTTGAAATTGAGAAATCAAAGAATGACCAACCGTTTCAGCAGTGATTGCCGTACCATCAGAAACATAAAATATTGTGCATTTTTTTATCAATTTAATACTTTTCTAACATTTGAAGTCGTAGTGAATGATAGAATACTAATCTTTTATGACTTCGGTTTCAATGCATGACTGAATATATTTTACAACTTAACCAACTTGGCATGAAAGATTTAGCCCGAGTTGGCGGCAAAAATGCCTCACTTGGCGAAATGATAACCCACTTAAGTGAGTTAGGTGTTAGTGTCCCTGGTGGTTTTGCCACAACCTCTCAAGCTTTTATCGATTTTTTAAATCAAACGGGTTTGGATGAAAAAATTAACAAAAAATTAGCCAAGCTTGATGTGGATGATGTCAATGCATTGGCAAAAGCAGGAAAAAAAATCCGCAGATGGGTAATGAAAACACCCTTTCAACCTCGGTTGGATGAAGAGATTCGTAAAGCCTTTGCACAAATGGAAAAAGACATTGGAGCCAAAGCATCCGTTGCAGTGCGTTCATCAGCAACCGCAGAGGATTTGCCCGATGCCTCTTTTGCAGGGCAACAAGAAACTTTTTTAAACGTCAGCGGCATAGAGAATGTATTAGCAAAAATCCATGAAGTTTTTGCCTCGCTTTACAACGACAGAGCCATTTCTTACCGTGTTCATCAAGGCTTTGATCACCATGATGTCTATTTGTCAGCGGGTATTCAACAAATGGTGCGCAGCGATTTAGCCGCCAGTGGAGTGATGTTTTCTATTGACACCGAAAGTGGTTTTGAAAATGTAGTCTTTATCACTTCGTCTTATGGATTAGGTGAAATGGTGGTACAAGGGGCAGTTAACCCTGATGAGTTTTACGTTTACAAGAAAAATATTGAAGAAAACCGCCCTGCTGTTTTGAAGCGCAATTTAGGTTCAAAACACATCGAAATGGTTTACGGTGAAGATGAAGGAGTTATCACTCAGAACATTGAAAAAGAACGCTCACAAGTCTTTTCAATATCCGATGAAGAAGTCAGCGAACTTGCCAAACAAGCGATAGTTATTGAAAAACATTACGGTCGTGCCATGGACATAGAATGGGCAAAAGATGGCAACAATGGTCAACTTTATATCGTTCAGGCGAGACCAGAAACGGTCAAAAGCCAAGACAAAAACACCCAAACTATCGAACGTTACCAAATTAAACATTCTGGAAATATTATCTGTGAAGGACGCAGCATCGGACAAAAAATTGGCTCAGGTGTTGCCAAAGTGATTGCCAATATCTCACAAATGGACGAAATACAAGCAGGTGATGTCCTTGTCACCGACATGACCGACCCAGATTGGGAACCCATTATGAAAAGAGCCTCTGCCATTGTAACCAACCGTGGCGGTCGTACTTGTCATGCAGCCATTATCGCGCGCGAACTTGGCATACCTGCTATAGTCGGTTGCGGTGATGCCACAGAAAAAATTGCCAATGGCATTGATGTTACCGTTTCATGCAGTCAAGGCGATACCGGTTTTGTTTACGACGAAATTATTGACTTTGAAGTCATCAAAACTAATTTAGATGAAATGCCCCCTGCCCCACTTAAAATCATGATGAATGTTGGCAATCCAGATAGAGCCTTTGATTTTGCTCGGCTTCCTCATAAGGGCATAGGATTAGCACGGTTAGAATTTATTATTAATCGCATGATTGGTATTCATCCCAAAGTTTTATTGAATTACGATGAACAACCACAAGAGATTAAAGATATTGTCGATCCAATGATTGCCGCTTATAGCAGTCCCGTAGATTATTACATCAAACGTTTAGCCGAAGGTATGGCTACTTTGGGAGCTGCTTTTGCACCCGAAACGGTGATTGTGCGTCTGTCTGATTTTAAATCCAATGAGTATGCAAATTTAATCGGTGGAAGAGCCTATGAACCTCATGAAGAAAATCCGATGATTGGCTTTCGTGGGGCATCACGTTATATTGATGAATCTTTTCAAGAATGTTTTGAGCTAGAATGCAAAGCCCTGAAATATATCCGCGATGAAATGGGTCTGACTAATATTTGGGCAATGGTCCCCTTTGTGCGGACATTAGATGAGGGACGCAAGGTTATCCAAATTATGAAGAAATTTGATCTAACACAAGGCGAAAACGGCTTAAAAATCATTATGATGTGCGAACTGCCCTCAAATGCTTTGCTCGCTGATGAGTTTTTAGATATATTTGATGGATTTTCGATTGGTTCTAACGATTTAACTCAATTGACCTTAGGTTTGGATAGAGACTCAGGTTTAGTTGCTGACTTATTCGACGAACGCAATGCCGCAGTGAAAAAGTTACTCGCTATGGCAATTTACAACTGCAAAAAACGCAATAAGTACATTGGAATCTGTGGTCAAGGACCGTCAGATCATCCCGATTTAGCTCAATGGTTAATGACTCAAGGCATTGAAAGTGTTTCACTCAATCCCGACACAGTCGTAGAAACATGGTTGGCCTTAGCTAAAAGTGCTAACAAATAAAAATTATAGAAAAGGTATAAACTCATGAAAATTTTAACTTTACTCACTTCACTTTTATCGTTTGCATCCTTTGCAAACAATTCAAATGAACCGCTTCCAATTCAAGTTCAGTCTCGACTTGTGCAGGTTGACAAGGCTTCGATTAAAAATACGATGGCACAAAGGCAAATGCCAGCACCAACTCGACACCAAACGATTTTGACAAAAAATGCAGATGGAACCTTTTCGTACCAATGCAAGCAGAAGCATAACCACAACTTAGACAGGGTGCAAAAATGAAAAAAATAATCCTTTTATCTGTGATTCTAACAAGTTTTGTTCAAGCACTTGAACTCACCAATGGGCAAACGGTTACTTTTTCTTTAAATGGTCAATCCCTAAGTTCGGATATTTATATTGATATACCGACAAATGCTAACTCCTTAAAAGTGGAAATAAACAATGGAATCGCTACTTCTGATTTTGACTTATTTATGCGTTACGGTTCTGATTTTACTGGAACTAATTTTCAAACACTAAATGCAGAAACAGATTATTCCTCTGGAGGTCCAAATGCCGATGAGTTTTTCACTATATCAACTGCATTAAATAAACCGCTTAAAGCAGGTCGTTGGTATATTGCTGTATTAAATTTCAATACAACAAGTGAAAGCATTAACTTAACCGCTACCTACGACAGCAACCCACTATCTCAACCTGAAATACAGTTTATTTTTGATCAAGATAAGATTTTAGGTTCAGTAACAACCGCAAACCCTAATGGTACTCCTTGTGACATAGCGGGCTGGAATGATGCAACACCGGTTTCTCCCGTTGCAGGAAATGTTGGCACAACCCTTGGGCAGCAACGCAAAAATGCCGTATTAAAAGCCGCCGAATTAATGACGCAAAATTTGCAGTCTACCGTTCCTCTGATTATTCAAGGCTGCTGGCCCAATGATTTAGAAACATCAGCAACCTCTGCTGTGCTTGCCAATGCAGGTGCTCGAACGTTTGTCTTTAATAGTCCTGGTTTAACACCTAATACCTGGCACCCCATTGCAATAGCTGAAAGACAATCAGGTAACCCTGGTTGTAAATTTATCGGTGGTAACTGTGATACTCATGCTATTCTTATAAATTTCAACCCAAAGATTGATACCAATGAAGGTCTTGGCAATACTCGTTGGTATTATGGGATAAATAGCACATCCACCACAAATGATCCAGACTTTGTTTCTACAGCCTTACATGAAATGGCTCACGGTCTTGGTTTTTCATCAGCTATTCAAGTATCGGATGAAAGTAGCACACTAACTTGCCCTGGAGGAGTTGAAGTCACCCATGTCAGTGGCACTAGGCTCTGTAACCGCAATGATATATTTTCGAGTTTTTTGGTTGAACATAACCAAGATGACACGCTAACTCCGTTAAACGAGATGGCAACCGATGAACTCAGAGCTCAAGCGATGGCAAATGCAGGCAGGCTTTTATGGAACTCTGTCGATACGGCTGCCTCCGAGTTTAATACCTTAAGCCATATACGCACGGGGTTGGTTCAGCTTTACGCACCCTCAACCTTAGACCCAGGATCCTCTGTTTCCCATTTAAGCCGTGCCTACAGTGAACTAATGGAACCAATACAAGATGAAAATTTACGAGATTTACAACTCGCTACACCGATGCTATGGGACATCGGTTGGGATCCACGCCCTAAAAACATTATTAATAATACAATTCCTCCGGGCATGTATTTTGACAAAGCCAAAAATGGTCATGGCTTCGTCATCGAACCCATAGGTAATGATGGTTTGTATTTTACCGTATTTTATACGTACAAAGACAACGGAACTCCTGAGTGGTATACCTCCTTATCTACGCTAGAGAATAAAATTTTAAATGTTGATTTAAATACAGACCCTAACAACGGTGGATTAGTGCGTTTTACTCATGATTTTACCATTGACCCAACGGGTGCTGGAAATCCAAATACAATTGATACAAGCATAGGAACTAGTTCATTAAAAATTGACTTCAATACTTCTGCAGCGACATCATCAAATGCCTGCAACGATGGTGAAAATCGAGGCAATAATCAAGCCGTTGTTAATTGGAGCATAGGCTCACAAAGTGGAGAATGGTGCATAGAACCTATTGCCAACGTTATTGGAAATCCACCCTCTGATGATTTTGGTGCCCAATGGTGGGCTGGTATCGACGATGACGGCTGGGGTATTTCACTGACCTTTGCAGGAGAAACCGCCAGTACTGTCGTGGTCACTTTGTATTATTTTGATGCCACTGGATCACCAAGATGGGCACAAGGCGTGCAAAATAACTTCGAGGTTGGAAATGAAATATCTTTTGATATGCTTGAATTTACGGGTTATGCACGTGATGCAACCCCTGCTGCTGCAACCACTGTCTCAGCAGGATTATTATCCATGACGATTAATTCAAAAGGCGGTACATTGGATGATGGCGTGTTAACCTTAGATGTTACTTACCAAGGCACAGAATCAGGAAACTGGAGTCGTACAAACTTACCTATTACACTGATTACAAACCCACATAATTAACCAATATTTCTTACCCGATTAAGTCATAAAAAAGCCAGAATAAAAACTCTGGCTTTTTTTATTAATCACAGAATATAATACATATCGTCCATTTTAGGGTTAGCAGTTTTACAGTTAGGGTAAAACCCAAAGACCGATATAGATACCACAATACTAGCACAAGTCCTTAAAGCACCTAAGAAATCACCAAAAATCCTTATGGAAAGGATTTTCATGTAAACTCACACAGATATGGGCAAGTATCAGGACGATACGCAGTAAAAAGCTCAATCACCAATCGGTGATAAGATATCTTCTTGGTTTACTAGGCGTGCCACGAGTTATGCAAAGGTCTCCTTAAGTATTACCCAAACCAAGAAAAAATAATGGAGAAACTATCAAAAACTCGATTTCAAAACCAAGTATGTTTTAACCATATTCACACCCTCAATAGATGAAATCAACTCTCTTAATTCAGAAAGTTCATCGGTATTATTGCATGCCACATGAGCAAACATGTCTATTTCACCCGACAAACATTGAGAATGAATCACTGGGTGCATTTGGCTTATCTTTTTTTGCAAACGGATGTTATTAAACCCCGTTTTGAAATTAATTTGAAACACCGCTTTGGTGCTGGCTTGAGCCTCAGCACTGACCAATACGGTATAACCTTTTATCGTGCCATTGGCTTCTAACTTGATGATTCTATCATGCGTAGCACTGCGAGATAAGCCAATATCTTTGGCTAAAGCCACCAAAGATTTTCGGGCATTCTTTTTTAAAGCTGCTAATAACAGCCTGTCTTTTTTGTCTAGAACCTGCATGGTATGTATTTTCTTGTTAAACCGATATTATACATCTAGGACACCTCTAGGTTAAAATTTAAACAGCAGATGTTGATAAACCGTCATTTATCCATTAATACCGTCAATTTGTCGGTAGTAACCGTCTAATAAATTCTTTAAAATACAACGCATCTTAATCATAACCATTAACTATGAAGCACTCAAACTCACCTAACGCCCTATTCCCAAACAACACCGAAAAGAGCAAAACCTTAACAAACCTTCACCATGCATTACAAAAGGTAAAAAACCAAACAGCCAATCACAAGGTGACGCCCAATAAGGATTTAAGTACTTTTAGGCAACAACTTAACGCCATTGATTTCAACCAATCAATGCAATTAACTGCCGTCACAAGTTGGACAATCAAGCAACTGCAACACGGCTTGGTGCAAATGACCCATCCAGGATATATGGGCTTGTTTAATCCTGCACCAACCTTCCCTGCACAAGTGGCAAACATTATCTCCAACGCATTTAATCCTCAAAACTGCGTGTGGTCTCACGCTCCAGTTGCGGTAGAAATTGAATCACATGTGCTAAACCACATGATAGCACGCATAGGCATGCCCACAACTGCAACGGGGCATTTTACCAGTGGTGGCTCTGAGGCAAATGCCACTGCTTTTGTTTGTGCACTGCATCATAACAACCCAAACTATGCCGAAGATGGTGTCACGTGTTTTACAGGAAAACCGTGTATTTATGTTTCCAAAGAAAGCCATCTAGCGTGGTTGAAAATTGCTGCCACCGCAGGAGTTGGGCGAAAAGCCATTCGTTTAATTGCTACCGATGGGCAAGGGCAAATGGATGCAAAGGCTTTACAAAAAACGATACAAACAGATATAAAATCGGGGCATATCCCCATCATGGTGGTTGCCACCGCCGGCACAACTAATGCTGGCAAAATTGACCCAATCAATGCCTGTAGAAAAGTTTGTGATGAGCATCAAATGTGGTTGCACGTTGATGCCGCTTGGGGTGGCGCCTTGATTGTGTCAGAGAAGTACAAAAACCGCTTGGCAGGCATTGAGTTAGCCGATTCAATTACCATAGATGCACACAAATGGTTTGCCACCAGCATGGGTGCTGGTATGTTTTTCACCCAACATAAAAAAGTATTGTCCTCACTGTTTAGCGTCTCGACCGATTACATGCCCTCCAATGACATCGAACAAGATTTGTATGTCAATTCAATGCTATGGTCCCGACGATTTATCGGCTTGCCCTTGTTTATGTCATTGGCAACCGTCGGATGGAACGGTTATGCCCAACATATTGAACACGGCATCGATTTGATTGCCTATTTAGCCAAAAAACTCAGCCAAAAAGACTGGCAATTAGTCAACCACTCTGATATGGCAATCGCCTGTTTGCTGCCACCAGAAAATTCAAGGCTAACACCAGGCCAAATCGTCGAAAAAATCATTCAAAAAGGTAAACAATGGATATCAGTAACCAAATTTGAAAACCAATCCGTCATTCGCATCTGCATCACCAATGGCATGACTACACAAAAACATATCAATGATTTAATCAACAACCTCTTGGAGAGCACAAACAATGATTGAACTCTATACCACCGCATCACCCAACGGTTTTAAAATAACCATCATGCTGGAAGAAATACAAATTCCTTACAACTTAAACCACATAAAAATCAGCAACGGGGACAACAAAACCAAAGACTTTTTAAAACTCAGCCCACACGGCAGAATACCTGTCATTAAAGACACGGAGACAGAAATAACCGTATTTGAATCGGCAGCCATATTGCAATATTTAGCCGAAAAAACAAGCAAACTCCTTTCTAAAGATCTCAAAACTCGCACACAAACCTTGCAATGGTTAATGTTTAACTCCGCAACCTTGGCGCCATTATTAGGGCAAAGAGTCAACTACGAACTGTTTGAAGACGAAAAAATCCAAGCCGCCATCCATCGCTACCAAAAACTAAGCAATGAAGCCTTCACCACAATGGACAAACACTTAGCGACACATGATTATTTTGCAGGAAAAGATTACTCAATAGCCGACATATCCGCATACGGCTGGATGCATATCTGCGAAGTCATTGATTTTAAGTTTAACCAACACCCCCACCTATGGCGTTGGTATCAACAAATCAGCAAAAGAAAAGCAGTAACAAAAGGCATAAGCTTGCCCAATAAAGCGACGGGTGCTTGATTAATACTATTGGCATTTAGACTAAGTTTAAGGCATGATTTTATTATTTTGATTTAATGACCAAGCTCACTTGCTACCAAAAACAAGAAGTTTTGTTTCTTTTAGAGACCTTTGCATAACTCGTGGCACGTGTTAGAAAGTTGCAAAAAACACCACTCTGCGTTAAAAAATTCGCAAAAATACTTCTGGAAAGGATTTTCACGCTAGCCCATGCATGTGGGCAAGTATCATGGATGATATGAATAAATAGCGGGCTATTTGACTCATTTTTTGTCTTGATTGGAGCTTTTTTCATTCTTTTTTCCATCATCCCAAAGTTATGCAAAGGTCTCTTTTAAATATTTTTTAATTATCCTGATGTAACCTGATCAATCTTAACTATTGATGGGGTATTCTCACAAACAACCTCTAAGCATTCATTGTCAGTCGACACCACATGAGACCATTCGTCTGAATTACCATGAAAAAATGTTAATGGACTTTCTTTAGACCACATATGATTTTTAACTTTAAATGTAGATTTGAGTTTGACTTGCTGTTTATCTCTTGCTTCCCATAATTCTAATAACCCATGCTCATCAAGCAGCCGAAAACCATTAACTTGTGAATAATCAACCCTATAAAGACAACCATCACTTAAATCTAAAATATGAGCCTGTAATTCTACATTTTTAAATAATGGATTTTCTTCCAGTTTAAATTCCTTACCTTCTTTTGTTCGGCACGAAAATGAGCCATCGCCCCAGTGGAGATCTATAATTTGCAGATCTCCTCCCAAAAAAGGAGTTTCCCATTCTTCAAATTGAATAGCATCAGTTACCATATTATTACTTCTAACGCCGGCGTCAACTGCGTAGCAAGCTGGCGGGCTTTTTGGAACAAAAAGCGTGACAGTTTGCGGAGTCAGATTGCACGCCCTTGTTAACTTCTTGATGACCATTTTAAATATTCATTAGCCGTTTTATTGAACAGATTTATATGTTTCTCAATTCTCTTTGCGTCACAAACTATGCACATCCAAGGCTTTCCTTTACCTGTAGGCAACACCATATTGTTCTCACCACATTTTTTGCAAGCAAAAAAGTCATAAACACCAGATACAGGTTCAAACAAATCACATTCTAAATCAGGCCTTGCCCCAGCAAGTGCAGCTACATCTTCCATCTTATATTTATTGCTGATAGATAAGTATTTTAGCTTTCTAAGTTTGGCAAGAGGTAAAAGCCCATCTTGCTCTACCATAAATGTACCAAGTGATAACCAGTAAAGTTCTTGCAAAGCTGTTAGAGGCTCAAGTGTTTTGGCTTTCAGATATTTGATGCTGTTTCCATCACCAGCAATAGAAAGCCCCTTTAGACTCGTTAAATTCTTAGTAAATGATAAATCTGAACAAGCCCTTATGTTTTCCAGTTCCAACCATTCTAAATTTGGTAACTTATTGAGAGGATCAAGAGGTGATAAAGAAGGTGAGCTACCAATATGGAGGTACTTTAGGTTTTTAGCGTTAACAATACTATCTATTGATTTTATGCCGCTCCACTTAACATAGAGGCCTTTTAATGACTTCATTTCACATACAGAATCAAATAGTTCTTGAGTTGTCCGTGACGAAAACCAAATGTATTCGACTTTATCCATACTTGGCAATGCATCACACCAAGACTTAACCAGCTTCTTTTGTTCGCTCGGTTTAAGATCTGTCTGTGTACAAATAATATTTATGCGATCACTTCCATCGTAGTCTGATGGGTAGCGTACCGATTTTGGCGGAAAGTCTTTAGTCGGACGGTGATACCAAAAGCTGTGTGATGGCTGAATGTCTTCACTTCTTAGATGCATTTCTTGCTTCATCAAATCCGTGAAGCCCTGAAGTACCTCCTTTGATGATTTAGCTTTTTCCTTCTCTCTAAAGAGAGTGCACTCATCCTTGCTATCTGTCATATATGCTCGATCTCTGATTTGAAGTTAACAATTATTAAGCTGCACAATGCACGGATATCTATTGAAATTACAGTTTAACGTACGGTATTTAGTCATAATAAATGATGTGATTGTTTATATAATACCAATATAACAGAACAGTATTTAAAACGAAAGAATAAAAAATCAAAATTCTAAGTGCTGAACAAATGAAATGAAAGTTCTACTAAGCACCTATCTGAATAATGGGGTACAGTTCTATATTACGGTGAATAGCTTAATCGTCTTCAAAATCTTTATAGGTTTTATAAATTGGAATCTCGCGTTTGCGGTATATCCACGCAAGAAAAACACCCACTAACAAACCAAAAAGATGAGATTCCCATGAGATGTGTGCTTTATTGGGGATAATACCAAAAACGAGTGAGCCATAGAGAAAAACAATAACAAGGGATATACCTACCGATTGCATGTCTTTGCGAATAAAACCACTG
>JALSIL010000247.1 GCA_026990095.1 Lysobacterales bacterium | reverse complement strand
AGGACATATTACCAATGCAATAAACATTCCTTTAAGTGACTTTAATTCCAACTCAGTTGCTTATGAAAAATACAAAAACAAGAACGTAATTGCGTATTGCGTTAGTGGCATTAGTTCACGCTCTGCTTGTAAAAAGCTTATTAATGCAGGAATCAAAAATGTTTACAATTTATCAGGGGGCATTAACGCATGGATTAGCGAAAAACTTCCAGTAGTTAGAACATAAATAAATCAAACTTTATCAAATATAAACCAATAAATCATAGAGGAGTCATCATGACTGAAGAAAATAAAACAGCAGCACAAGCTGCAAATCCGGAAAATGCACCACAAATGTCTATTCAAAAGTTGTACGTAAAAGATGTTTCTTTTGAAACGCCAAATGCACCCGATATATTCAATGAAAAAGGACAACCAGAAATCAAAATGAACCTTAACCAAAAAGTTAAGAAAATTAGTGATAATGTCTATGAAATAGTTTTATCAGTAACAGTAACTTGTAAAATCTTAGAAAAAACAGCTTATTTAGTCGAAGTACAACAAGCGGGCATTTTCACTTTACAAAATTTTGAAGACAATATTTTACACCAGGTTCTTGGAACGTATTGCCCTAATGTACTATTTCCTTATGCACGTCAAACAGTTTCGGATTTAGTCATGAATGGTGGATTTCAACCTCTATTGTTACAACCTGTCAACTTTGATCAATTGTATGCTCAGCAATTACAGCAAGCACAAGCCGAATCTGCAACAAAGCAATAATCAAGCATGATTTTTACAGTAATTGGTGCCGGATCTTGGGGAACTGCTCTTGCTATGCAAATGGCGAGAAATGGCACCACTTATCTGTGGGGTAGAAATTCACAGCATGTTCACGATATGCAAGCATCTCGCAGTAATGAAGTCTATTTACCTGGAATTAAATTTCCTCCAAAATTAGTATTAGAAGTTGATTTGAAACAAGCCATTGAAAAATCAGAAGCAATATTGGTTGTTTCACCTTCTCATGCTTTTGCCCAAATCTTAACTAAGATAAAACCCCTTATCGGAGATAGACCCTTAGCATGGGCCTCTAAAGGTTTTGAACCTGGATCAGGTCGTTTTCTACATGAAGTCGCTCAAGATATTTTAGGTAAGAAAAAGCCTATAGCCTTAGTGACAGGCCCATCCTTTGCACAAGATGTTGCCGAAGGAAAGCCCACTTTAGTCACTGTTGCAAGCACTCATAAGAATTTTGCACACGATGTTGCACATGCCTTACATAATGACAAATTTAGAGTCTACTTATCTGATGACATGGTTGGTGCAGAATTGGGTGGGGCTGTAAAAAACGTGCTGGCACTAGCCACAGGTATTTGCGATGGAATGCAGCTTGGAGACAATACTCGTGCAGCTATTCTAACACGAGGCATGGCAGAAATGATGCGCCTTGGTAAAGCAATGAATTGCCAAACCGAAACTTTAATGGGTTTATCAGGCTTGGGGGATTTGGTATTAACTTGTACTGGAGATTTGTCGCGTAATCGCAGAATGGGTTTAGCACTTGGCAGAGGTCAAACGATAGAACAAGCCAAAAAAGATATTGGTCAAGTTGTTGAAGGCATTGGAACGGCTGATGAAGTTATCAGACTAGCAAAAAAATACAAAGTTGATATGCCAATCTCAGAACACGTCTGGAAAGTTGTTAATGGCGAAATGACTCCAACAGATGCAGTTACCGAACTCATGTCACGTGGTCCAAGGCAGGAATTTGAATAATTTTTCTTCATATTTTATAATAGCAACAAATTTATTCAGTTAAAATTCATTTACTTTTGAGATAATGAAGTAATACAAAAAATAACGAGAAATGCAATGAAAAACACTTCACTCTTAGCCATTGTTCTTTTAAGCATCTTAAGTGCATGTTCCACAACGCCAAAGGTGCTCAAAGGTGATTTCACTAATCTTACACCAACTAGAGCTACCGCCAGTCATGTTATGGATAAGTCTGTGAGGTGGTCAGGATTGATAGTTAAAACACATAATCAAAAAACAAGAACGTGCTTCGAGGTAATAGAAATGGAAACAAAAGGCTCAAGTTTACGTCCAAAAAGAATCATTCCAAAAAATAGTTCACGCTTTTTAGCCTGTAAAGACGGATTTCTCGAACCAATTGCTTTTAAGAATAGATTAGTGACCATTACTGGTAATATTGTTGCTTATAGTAAACAACATATTGGCGATTACGAAATGGAATACCCTATTCTTAAAACTGATGTGATTTATATCTGGCAAAAACAACAAAGAAATAACGCAGTACTATTCAACAGTTATTTTCCACTCCATTTTAACTGTTTTATGAGTCTTTATCCTGGTTTTTGCTATTAGCTAGAATGGTTAAAGTTAAGTTGTATCGTTAATAACCACTAAAATATCATATTAACCCAATAAAGGGAGTTAATAAAATTTTGCTATTGCAATTTTCTACCAATCCTTTTTTCAATGATTTTCTTTTCCCATTTGGTACTGAATAAACTGTATTTATCCAAATAAGTCGGTAAAAGAAGCACTGGAAGACGGAGATTTGGTTTGCATATTCCCAGAAGGAGGCTTAACACCTGATGGAAGTGTACAAGAGTTTAAATCAGGCATTGAAAGAATCATTAAGGAAACACCAGTACCGGTCATACCAATGGCATTAAACAACTTATGGGGTAGCCTATTTTCTCGTAAAGACAAGGTATTAGAAAGGAGACCAAAAAAATTCTTAGCTAAAATCCATTTAAATATAGGTAATCCAATTAAACCAACAGAAGCAAACCGTACTATTCTTTATCAAAAGGTTATAGAACTAAAAAAACAAGCTTAGACTCTTTTAATAGAGTTTGAAAAGCACACAAAAATGAATTTACAGCGGCTCTAATTGAAAAAACACACCGATTAGTTAGTTCATACTCGTGGCAAAAACCACTCAACTAGACACACTTATCTGGACGCTACCAATTATTATTTGAGA
>JALSIL010000246.1 GCA_026990095.1 Lysobacterales bacterium | reverse complement strand
GGTTACGGTTTTAATGCAAGCATCACTAATCATTGGGGGGTTAATTTTGTGGTTGTTGGTTTTTTTATTTACGTAATTTTACGTGTCATGATGGTAATTACAAAAAGAGCGTATACCCAAATCTCGATATAGAATCGCAATAAAGAGTGCAAGCAGTTGATGTACATAAGGAATTGAAAAAAACTGAATCCACCTGATTGGTGATTAAGATTTTTGGCGATTTCTTAGGTGCATTAAGGGATTGTGCTCTGATTGTGATTTCTATATCGGGATTTGGGGCATAAAAAACCCACATAAGATTGTGCCCTAATTTCGCCACAATTGAGCATAAACTATCATTAGGTTGTCTGTTGACTAACATTTTTTCTTGATTTAATAGCACCACGCTTTAAACACGAGGAAAGAAAATGCCAGAAAAGATAACGACGACCAAACATATTCGTCAACAGCTTGAAGATTTGCATCAGCGAAAATACAACACAGCAATCAAGAAAAAACCAAACAGGAAACTTTATCAAGGTTTGCAATTAAATTGGCGGACGAACACCATTATCATGCTTGTTTTGTTTTATGTGGGTTTGTATCAGGTGCAAGTGCAAGCACAGGCTCAAGATTATTTCAACCGTGATGTCTTTGTTTCCACCTCTGGTGTTCCAGTATATGGTTCTGACTACAAAAGAATTATTTCCAGATAGAACGGAGATTTGCTGATTGTTATTTCTTTGGTAATAAATGGCTTTATCACCAACACCAGTGATTTTCTCTTGCTGTTTATAAAAGAGACCTTTGCATAACTCGTGGCACGTGTTAAAAAGTTGCAAAAAAACACCACTCTGCGTTAAAAAATTCGCAAAAATCCTTCTGGAAAGAATTTTCACGCTAGCCCACGCATGTGGGTGAGTATCATGGATGATACGAAGTAAAAGTAACGAAATTTAGGTCACTTTTATGCCATAATTCTTTTACAGTCTGTCAAGGGTATTAGCCGAAAAAGCAGTTTCACTTAATGACATAAAGCATTGGAGAATATGCTGGGCGACTTGGGATGTCGTTGCTAACTGGTTATTGTTTTTTAATTTTTTAAAATCACTGCTGTAAGGAAATACCTCATCGTTTGAACTGCGCAATGTTTTTTGCATGCGGGTATCAACCACTCCTGGGGAATAGTTATTGATTAAAATCCCCAGCGGTTTGAGTTCTGCTTTGAGAATGTTGGTAATCATTAAAGCAGCGGCTTTGGAAACACAATAACTTCCAATTCCGGCATAAGCATTATTTGCTGCACGAGAAGACATGGTTAAAATCCGTGCTTTACTGTGTGCTTGAGTTAATTGCGGTAACAAAGCTTGAGTCAAAAAAAGTAGTGGTTCAACATTGGTGCTAATACTTTGATTAAACTCAGACGAATCCACTTCAATAAGCTTTTTGGGTGGAAAAAGTACTGCCGCATTGTGCAGAAGAAAATCCAAGGGTTGATTAACTTTATCGGCAATAGTTTTTCTGCCTTTATTTGTTGAAATATCAGCAACAATTACTTGAATAGTTGGGTGAAGTCTTTGTAAATCATCAAGTTTATCGCTACTTCGAGCCGTAGCAATCACACTTAAACCACATTGCTGTGCCACAGCCACACAAGCCGCACCAATACCACGACTGGCACCCGTAATTAAGATTGTTTTATTCATAAATCTGGTTTTTTACACGCTGTCAAATAATGGATGATTATCGTTTGCCTTTCACCCAGATACTGATGTAGAAAACACGATTATAGCACAACCAATTATTCGTATCATTCATGATTCTCATTCACATTCATGGCAGGAAGAGCTGTGCTCAATTATTAAGGCAGGAGCTTAGAAGCAACCAGCTTTTGGTATAAGTCTTGTAATTCCAAATTTTAAAGAAGATTTACAAATTTTAACGAATCTAATGATTGTTTTTTTATCACTTCTGTTTTGGTATATACAAATCCGTAATTGTTCCTTCAAACACTTCGGCACTCATGGCAACGCTTTCTGCCAAGGTTGGATGCGGATGTATGGTGAGTCCTATATCGGCGGCTTCGCAGCCCATTTCTATGGCGAGTGCTAATTCGGAAATTAACTCACCTGCATTTGGGCCTGTGATGCCTGCACCTATGACTAGATTTGTTTCGTTATCAAACAACAATTTGGTGAAGCCTTCAGTTCTATCCAATCCTAAGGCTCTGCCGCTGGCTGCCCAAGGGAATTTACCGATGCCGTAGTTGATGCCTTTTTCTTTCGCTGTGATTTCAGTTTCACCAACCCATGCCACTTCGGGGTCTGTGTAGGCAACAGATGGGATGACTAAGGCATCGAAGAAGACTTTTTCGCCGTGCGCGACTTCGGCGGCGACTTTGGCTTCATGGGTGGCTTTGTGGGCGAGCATGGGTTGTCCGACGATGTCGCCGATGGCGAAGATGTGTGGAATATTGGTTCGCATTTGTTTATCGACCTCGATAAAACCACGCTCGGTTACTTGTACACCTGCTTTGTCGGCGTCCAGTTTATTGCCATTGGGCACGCGTCCAACCGCAACTAAAACTTTGTCGTAAGTTTCTTTGTTTTTTTCATCAAATTCGACTTCTAAACCATTCTTTTTGGCAGTAACATTGGTGACTTTGGTTTTGAGCTTGATGGATTTGTAACGTTTTTTCGATAACATCATCAATGGACGGACTAAATCTTTATCGGCTCCTGGAATGATTTGTGGCATCATTTCTACGATGGTAATTTCTGTACCAAGAGCGGAATAGACGGTTGCCATTTCCAGTCCAATTATGCCACCACCAAGAATAAGCATGGTTTTTGGAACATCAGGCATTTCTAAGGCATCGGTTGAGTCCATCACCCGTTTGTCATCCCAAGGAATATTGGGCAGTTTGAAAACTTGTGAACCAGCGGCGATAATGCATTGTTTAAAACTGATATTTTCGCCATCAATGCTCATGGTGTGGTCATCGACAAATTTGCCTGTACCGTTG
>JALSIL010000245.1 GCA_026990095.1 Lysobacterales bacterium | reverse complement strand
ACGGTATCGGAAATTATCCCCAAATTAAAAAACCAATCTTCGCCATGAATGGGGCGATCGGCTTTTAAGACATTGCGATTATAAGGGTCATACCATCGTTCTTTGTAACCCAAGGCTTCAACAATTCGCCATCTGTCGGGCACGGGGATTTTCGCTTGAAACTGGTCAGAGCTTGGACGAGGAACGGGTGAAAAAGTACGCGGCACATAGGTTTTTGGTTTGACTTTTTCCTCAATAACAATCACTTGTGTTTCACCTGTTTTGGGATTCACTTGGACTTGTTTGGTGTTGCAATCTCGATTGGCAGCTCCAGCCTTTCTTCTTTTGCGTTTGCCTTTTTGTTTGGCTTGTTCTTGAGTGCAATCAATTTCGTTTGTTTGTGCTTTAGCTGGTGGGCTAAAGACAGATAAAGAAAAAACCAGCGTAGAACAAAAAAGCCAAGATGTAATTTTTATTTTCATGTCCTTCTCCTATTTGCCACGACAAACATTTTGTTCGGATGAACCATTAAACGGCGAAAACGGGCATTGCACAAATCGTAAACGTGTGCCTTGCGGCGTTAAGGTGTCGGCACGCATGGCAGCAGGTGCATTGTTGATACTGCCTGATAGTTGTATCGCGGCATTATGGAGGCCTAAAAAAGCAATCATATCATCCTGATCGACACCATCCCCTGAAACACCGATGCCACCAATGAGTTGATTGCCACGATAAATCGGCACGCTTCCTGGAAAAATTTGTATGCCATTGGCTAATCGAGCGGAAGTGGTGGATGTGCAGACATTATCCACATCCGTTCCTGCTGCTGCAGCCGCAAAAAGCACATGTTGAATGACTTTATTCATCACCAGGTCAAGTTGCAAGCCAGTGGATAAAAAGCTCCATTCATTATTGCGAATAGACTTGCTTAATGGTCCATGTGCATTTTTTTCAATGCCATCAGCATAATATGGTCGAGATAAATTTCCACCGGCACGATCAGAAAATGCCGTGCCATCACTGAGTGCATTATTGCCTACAAAACTTTTTATTGCGGTGACATAATCAGGTATGGCAATGGTTTCTTTTACCATTAAATCTGTATCAAAATAATTGGTTGGTGTGGTTAGGTTGTTAAGAAAAGTGGCGGCATCGGTATTGGAGAAGAAAGCCGCTGTTCGTGCTTTTTGTAAAGCCACGTCCGAACCAAAAACAGGAGCATCTGGCGTTCTTACCATTGCCAAATTATTGCCTTGAGAATCAACCACAGCAATGGTGACTTGTGCTTGTGAACCCAATGGTTGCCGAATTTGTACTCGTGCTCGATTGGCGACATCTAACGCAGCTTTTAAGATTTCTTGCACTTCATGGGCAGAAAGTGGAGCAACGGAATTAATGAAAGCAGCATCATTTCCGGCTTGAGGGGCAAAACGATTGGTATCAGTTTCATCGACAAAAACAAAGCCATTTAAGCCGTTATAAAGGGTCGAATCGGCACGGATGCCTGATTCTTCATGGCCAAAAACCATGCCTCTTTTGATGGTGCCGTCGGTGTAGGCATTGACAGCAATTAAATTGCCAACAGTTGCTGCAATGGTATCAAAATTAGTGCCACTTGGGGAAATATCGGAACTTAACGTATCACTGTAACGCAGGGTTTTGCCATCGACTGTGATACGGTTGGCTCTGATTTCTACAGGAGCATCAAAACCAAATGTCGCTGCTAAGGCAATTTTTTCATCGTTGTCTTGGTCAAAATCCATGATGTTTTTATCAATGGAATAAATATTGTCCGAAATAACGCCCACACCACCAACAACTTTGCCATTTTTGTACAAGGGAAAGCCACCAGGGTCAGCCGATAAGCCCAAGGGTGAACGTTGTGGTCCTTGGTTTTTTGTTGGGTCATATCGCAGAGCAAAGTCAGAGCAGGGTAATTGGCTAAATTGTACGCCAAATAAAGGGCCTGATGGTTGATTTCTTTCCCCTGGATTAAAGTGTTCTTGAATAATTTGCCCCGCTGTTCGGGTCGAAAAAGCATTGCCAGAACTGGATAAATAAGCCCCAGTTATGGCTTTGGCAATGGCAGCTAAGGCATCACCATCAGCTCCAGAGGGTAAAACAATATTGTCCAAACCTTTTTCAACCACAGCAGGTACTGCGGATGTCAATGTGACTTGTGTGTCAACACCATTCATGCGGTAAACAGCCAACACATTACCAACCCTGTCAACCACGGCAATAGTTGCAAATTGTCCACTACTTTGAGCTTGACCAATAGCTTGAGCGAGTACTTGCTTAACGTTGTCGATTGACAAATGATTATTAGAGGGAGCAATAGTTACAACCGATGGTGGAGAATTTGGAAAGCTTTGAGGTGTCCAGATTGTCCCTTCATTGGTAAAATCAATATTCATTTCTCCAACCGCATTGAATTTAGTTCCCAAGTCAATAATTCTTTGTTGTTGGGCATGACTGATAAGTGCTAACAACAGTAATGACAAGACTGTCAATCGTTTTGTATTTCTCATATTATTCTCCTTTCCCCTACTTTTCTTGTTGTTCGAAATGAAACGCATGGCAGCGTGTGCATGTGAGTTCAACGCTATTTTCTATGCCTTTTTGGTGGCATTCTACACACTTGTTTCTTTGCGGTATGGCGATGTCTTTTGCATCATCCGAGTTTTCAATCTCATGACAAGTTAAACAAACCTCTTCGTTATCTTTATTTCTAACACTAAAATGACTCACGTGATCAAATTGCGCTTTAGAATACCAGTCTTGGTTGATTCTAATCGGCTTCACAAACCATTTGTCCATCAATTCATTGGTTTTATTGGTGGTGACTTCATGGCAGGTGATGCAGCCACTTTGTGTAAACTGAAATTGGGCTTCTTTTAAAGCTTCTTGTCGACCACAATTTAAACTACTGCCTTCACACGTGGCATTATTGCTGTGTTGTCCTGGTATCCGCCTTGTTTTTTTTCTTGAGCGTTGTTTTCGTAATTCTGGGTCAGTAAATTCACGTATAAAGTGTGCCTCTAACATAACAAAAGCGG
>JALSIL010000244.1 GCA_026990095.1 Lysobacterales bacterium | reverse complement strand
TTCAATCCGTGTAATGTCATTATTGCTGCCACTTAAGATGCAAACAACCGTTTTGCCTTTGATTTTATCGGCATATTGTTCTAAGCCTGAGAGTGCCAGAGCACCAGCTGGTTCGACCACAATTGCATCTTTGTTGTAAAGGTTTAATATGGTTTGGCAAATCAGTCCATCATCCACCGTGATTAAATCATCTATTTTATCCTTGCATTGCAGATAAGTGAGCTCGCCGACTTGTTGCACGGCAGCACCATCGACAAAACCATCAATCTTATCTAATTTTACCGCATAACCTGCATCAAAAGCGGCTTGCATGGAAGCGGCGTTTTTGGGTTCCACACCGATGATTTTGGTGTTGGGCGATAATTTTTTAAACACTGCACTGATGCCAGAAGCTAAGCCACCACCACCGATAGGAACGAAAATATAATCTATTGCTTGAGTGTGTTTTTCTAGAACTTCCATAGCAATGGTTGCTTGCCCTTCGATAATTTCTAAATCATCAAAAGGGGGAATATAGAGATAACAGTTTTCTTTGCAAAACTTTTTGGCAGCTATTCCAGTCTCATCAAATGTATCGCCAAAAAGCATCACCTCAATTTGCTTTTGCCCAAACATTTTGACCTGTTCGATTTTTTGATTGGGTGTGGTAATTGGCATAAAAATCGTGCCTTTGATGCCCAGTTTATGGCAGGTGTATGCTACGCCTTGGGCATGATTACCCGCACTGGCACAAACCACGTGTTTGGCATCATGTTGCGAGATTTTATTATAAGCCCCACGAATTTTATACGAACGCACTTGTTGCAAATCTTCACGTTTGAGGTAAATATTGGCGTCATAAATTGCCGAATACTGTAAGTTTTCTTGCAAAGGTGTGCGTTGTACCACGTCTGCTATTCTTTTTTGAGCGGCTTTTATGTTATCGATTGTTGGGCTTTGAGTTTGTTTCATTTTTATCTCGTTCCACACGCTCCGCATGGAAATGCCTATTATTTAGAATGTCACTCCCATGCAGAGCATGGGAGCGAGTTCTTCTGAAGTTAGGAGTTCTGCGGTCTTAAACCACGCACGGTTTTGCCTGTTTGCCAAATTTCTGATTCGCGGACTTCTTTTAATTCAGCATCTAATTTTTCACGATAATCGGGTTTGGAGTTGGCTTCTATGGTAATACGGGCTTCGTTACCTGTTTTAACACTGTCGTACAGTTCTTCAAATAAAGGCTCGTTTAAGTCACGGAATTTATGACGCCAATCCAATGCACCGCGTTGGGCGGTGGTTGAGGTGTTGGCGTACATCCAGTCCATGCCATTTTCGGCAACTAATGGCATTAAGCTTTGGGTTAGTTCTTCTACTGTTTCGTTGAAAGCCTCGGAAGGTGAGTGTCCGTGTTTGCGTAGCACGTTGTATTGGGCTTCGAACATGCCTGCGATGGCTCCCATTAAAATGCCTCGTTCTCCAGTTAAATCCGAGTACACTTCTCGTTTGAAGTCAGTTTCAAATAAATAACCAGACCCGACACCGATTCCAAGTGATAAAGCGGTGTCTTTGGCATTGCCTGTGGCATCTTGGAAGACCGCATAACTTGAGTTTAAGCCTTTGCCATCAAGGAATAAAGTGCGAAGTGAACGCCCAGAACCTTTTGGAGCGACTAAAACCACGTCCACATCTTTGGGTGGAATGATGGAGGTTTGCTCATTAAAGGTTACGCCAAATCCGTGTGAAAAATACAAAGTATCGCCAGCATTGAGGTTGGCTTTAACGGTATCCCAAGCAGCAATTTGACCAGCATCGGATAGTAAATACATGATGATGTCGGCTTTTTGTGTGGCTTCATCAATTGGGAATAATGATTTATTTGGTTCAAATCCGTCGTCTATGGCTTTTTGCCAAGAAGGCGAGTTTTGGCGTTGACCAACAATCACATTAAAACCATTGTCTCGCAGGTTTAAGGCTTGTCCTGGTCCTTGTACGCCATAGCCAAGTACGGCTATGGTTTTGTCTTTTAGGTTGTTTTGGGCTTTTTCTAAAGGGTATTCTTCACGTGTTACCACTTCTTCCATTGTGCCGCCGAAATTTAATTTTGCCATTTTTTTTACTCTCTTTTAAGTTTAAGTTAATAGTTTCTCTTGTCATTCCCTTGAAAAAGGGAATCCAGTTTTATTTAGAACTGGATCCCCGCGTTCGCGAGGATGACAAATATTTAAGTTCTTGGGTGTTGGCTTTTGCCGACAATTCATGGACTAAATTCCATGCCCCAAGTTAGTTGTTTCTATATTCATTTCATGGACTAAAGTCCATGCCCCAATTAAAGTGTTAATAATTTATTTTGCCTATGCTAATCGGTCCTGAACGGACAAATTCTAAAATGCCGTAGGGTTGTAGTTCATCAAATAGGGCTTGGGTTTCGTGTTTGTGTCCAGTTTTTTCTATCACTGTGTATTCGCGATGTATGCGCAGTATTTTGGCATTGTGTTTGCGAATGATGTCTTCGGTTTGGATGTCATCAATCATCACTTCGGATGGAATTTTGTACAATGCTACTTCTTGCTGTACGATTAAATCATCGGTTGCGTAGACGGCTTTTAAGACATCGACTTGTTTTTCAATTTGTTTAGTAATGCGTCTCACCAATTTTTCTGTTGTATTGACTCGAACCGAATATCGGTAAACGCCATGGGCTTCTGTTTCGGATACATTTAAGCTGTCTATGTTGAGTTTTATTCGTGAAAACACAGCGGTGATGCGGTTGAGTATTCCTGCGCGATTGCGTGAAAACAATGCCATGGTGTAGTTTTTTTTGGTGTCGTCAAATGTGCTGTTGATGTTGTGTTGCATATTATTTTAACCTCATGTCTGATACAGAATCGCCTGGAGATATCATTGGAAATACGTTGTCTTCTTGCCCAACCATGACTTCGAGTAAATACGCGCCGTCGGTTTCTAACATGGTTTGCAAGGCATGTTTTAATTTTTCACGTTGCGAGACTTTCGCAGAGGCAATATTATAAGCCGATGCCAGTACTTGGTAGTTTGGGCTGGTGATTTCTGTGGATGCA
>JALSIL010000243.1 GCA_026990095.1 Lysobacterales bacterium | reverse complement strand
CAAATACCACCAGACTTGCAAATTGCCATTTTCAATATAACGGAGAGTCACTTCAAAAATGACTCAATTTTTTGTTTTTACTACTCAACCAACTAATAATTATGAATTTTTTTGTTGCGCCTAACGCCGTAAATAACCTGTCATTTTGAGAGCGCTAGCGAACAAAATGTCAGGTTGATTTACATTGTTAGGCAATTTATTTAGACCATTTCATAGTTGGCAATTCTATAGGACAAGCTAATTTAACTTTATAGCTGTCTCCATCATTATTTCCATGAACCGGAAGATACGTGACTACAATTGCGTTTTTAATGATACGCGATTTCTTAACAAAACCACCAGTAAATGAGGTTAATGTAGTGCTACCATTATTTTCTCTACTAAATTCAAAAGCATATTGACTAACAGACTCACCCCCATAATCTGTACCTTTTACTACAACATGAACAAAGTTTTGCTTTACTTTGAATGTTGTATTTTTATCTGTTGATTTATACGTGTAAGTAAATGGCCTTTGCGAGTTATTATTTTTTAATTTTGAGCATCTATTTAAAACAAGAGTATCCATCCAACATTCTTCTTTATAGCAATTCAGCTTTATATGGTTGACTTCATCATCTCTTAATTGCCCATCTTCAATAACTTTTACTGCAAGTTCAACACTCACAAAATCAGAAGATGATATTTGTTCATTGCATAATGCAAACGATGGCAATGCCAGTAATATCACACACAAGCGGTTAATATTAATCATGATTTACCTCGGAATTTATGCTCCATGCATGACCGCACTTACTTCACCTTTATATTCACTTGAAACTCGATGCCCATAATCTCCTTTATAAACACGATATTTAAACATTAGAATTTCTTCATGTAGTTTTATACTGTAGCAATAATATGCCTTAAATATAGGGTCATGACCGCAACTTATGGTAGTTCCATTTTTCTCATAGTTATTAATCTTGAATGGAGAATGTTTTTTATTTTTCTTATATGCGATTTTTTCATTAATCGAAGCAAATTTGTCAACATATGTTTGCTCAATGTAATCACAAATGTAATTTTGACTCCGTCTAGCACTAAGAACCGAAATTAGTCGCTTTTCATTGTTATGGAATGACTCCTCAATTACCAACCAAGCTGTGCCTATATTCATTTTTATTTGCCTAACGTCGTAAATCACCAGCTTGCGGATTGATTACTGCTATGCTTCCGCAGACTATGGGCTTGAACGAATGCAGCCAAATAGAAGGCAAGCTGCGACCTAGCAAGTCTGCGTGGATTTACTTTGTTATGTGTTTTTATTTTCTTATGAAACTGTACCATGATTTAACCTTAGGAGGGTTGGCAAAAGAAAGAAGTGAATTGATATTTATGATTGCCTTATTCCTTCCTTCTTTATCGCAATGATGAAAATACTTATCAAAAAATTCAACGTCTTGTTTTTTTTCGTTTCTATAGCAACCATAATATTTCAACCATGCGTCGCTAAAGGATTCGAGTTCACTCCCGCTAAGATGGAGCATGAAATCATTAACAGCCATTTGATGTTTGACGAAAGCCCCCTTCAAGAGGCTGGTCGTTTCAGCCTCATTAATTCTTACTCTCTGAAGAGTGGCAAGTTCTTCTCCGAATGCCTCTCTGAGTCTAATGCCAGCAATCCGCTTGGCATCAATAGCAGTTTTGACAATACCGAGATAATAGCTACTGAGACCACCAATAGCTGCGCCAACAATAGAAAAGCCACCAGCAATAATTACAAGTTCGTAGGGACTAATTTCCAATTTTGGCTCTCCTTGTTTATTGGTGGAATCTTAGGCAGCTTAATTGGTGTTGCAATAATAGCAGTATGGTATAAGGTTTTTGTATTCACATAACATGGCTAATATTAGTAAGGATTGGGGCGGCCGAAACCACCCCTCACCAAAGAGGTTAAATTAAATATATGCTTGTAATCAAAAAGGCTGTAGCCCTAATTATTGCAGCAATATCAACTTTGACCTCAACCAACGGAGTTTTGAAAGAAAACATTGGTACTGTTCCTGTTCATTACTCCAGACCGGCCCAGAGTTAACCTGGGTATTTTTCGACCTTGGCCAGGTCGCCCTTAGTTGGAAGTGCGCACTTCCTTCCTTGGGATTGCCTTCCGAGGCACTAACTCGGTTGGCAGGGCTTAGTGCCACATTGAATTTACGGTCTTCGGGGTCTCACCGAGGCAACGGTGTCCGGCCATTATTCAGCAGACCGCCGTAGATGCCTGTGTTCAGCAAGCCCTCAGCGCCGCCTAAGCCACCAGCAGGGCATTTGAATACATTCTTGAAAAATGCATTTTATTGAAGCGATCACAAGCTTCAATTTTGCATATAAATAACTGGATAATATCACAAATAATGCTTGACAAGCGTTATCCAAAATGGCCGCCTGGATGCATATATATCATGCCATTGGTGACCATAATGTTAAACTCACGTATCAAAAAAATAATGACCGCTATAACCAAGAATACCGTTTTTGGTGATTTGATCAAGCCAGTGCATGTTGCTCTGGAGCATGTTCGTTATCACTCAAAGCGCTTCACCTCTATTCCTATGGAGGATTTTATCAGCTTAGGGGTGCTTCGCCACCTACAACAAACGACGACACTACGTGAACAGGTTCAGGGGCTGTTTCATCTGACTGAAGAATCAGAATCAAAACTTCCTGTAGCGCGCTCTACACTTTCCGATGCACTATCCTCTAAGTACCGATTGCAGATTATAGTTCAAGCACAGCAGCAACTCGTCTGTCATGCGCAAGATGTTCTGCCGGATCGACTAGAAAATATCCCTGGCCTTGGTACTCGTTCAGTCTATGCAATGGATGGAACCTATCAAAAAGAGGGCTCACATTACAGCCCATGCACGCCAAGCCAGGGTGGCAATGACAACTCAAAAGGCTATGCCTTGATTGCAATCTATAACGCTCGGTTAGGCTGCCCACAAGATGTCCATATTGATACCCGCAGTCGCCATGAGATAAAAATGCTCAGAGACTATGCCGCACTGCCTGGATCCGTCATGAATA
>JALSIL010000242.1 GCA_026990095.1 Lysobacterales bacterium | reverse complement strand
AGCCTTAAAGAATTTTATAGATTGTCTGTAAATTTAAAGGTAAAATTCACCACTTATGAAATACCTATTACTATTAATCACACTTAGCTTTCTTTTTTCTTGTTCATCTGAAGAAGAAAAAGCCAAGCAACAAAAACTGATTGAATATTCAGGCAAGTTAATTGCCAATCAAGACAGAAGCGAATTTTCTTCAATCAAACTTCTGCAACAATACAAAAAAAAGGTCAAGGATTCTTTACGCAGTAACCCTCCGATTTTACTTATTTCCAAAGAAACATTACCTGATGAGGCTTATTTGGCTCAGCAAATTGCCATCAATAACCCTGAGTTCACTCGCTTTACAAAACATCCGCAAAACAACATTGCTTTGCGGAATGAAATAATGACGTCTCGAAAGTTACTGGCTGCTGATATTTCCACCAATAATAAGGGCAAGCTAAAAGGCTGCAAAGACCAGTGTTATCGCGTAGAAATGTACAATTTCTTTTATAACATGTCCAGTGTCGCATTTGTCGATGTCAAAAGGAAACAGGTTTTAGCCATAAACACCTATTCAGAAGCTCAACCCGATTTAAATAACAATCTTAATAACATTGCCATGGCTATCGCAAAAAACTCTACGATAGTAATTAAAGAAATTGGCGATTCCCAAATCAACCCAACCATGTCCCAAATAAAAACCTCTTTAAAAAACTCCCGTTGCGAACGTTCCCACCATTTGTGTGTTGCTCCCACATTTGTTATCGGAGATAGAGCTTTGTGGGCGATTGTCGATTTAACCGACGGGGATTTAGTCGGCGTGCGTTGGACCGAACTTGGAGAAAGTGGTCCTCCTATCGAGGTGACCGAAAGGCAACTGGAGAATGAATTCGTTTTTAGTGAATTTTGTGAAAAAACCCGTCACTTTAGTCAAGGGGATTGGCAGTTTGATTACCAAATCACGCCATCGGATGGGTTGGAAATTACTGCTGTTCGTTTTAAAAACAAGGTGGTGATGAATTCAGCCAAACTACTGGATTGGCATGTGAGTTACTCCACTCGTGAAGGTTTTGGGTATTCCGATGCCATTGGCTGTCCTTTGTTCTCATCTGCTGTGGTCATTGCGTACGAAGGCCCACAAATAAAAAAAATAATCAAAAACAACCAAGAACTTGGCTTTGCTTTCATTCAAGATTTTCGACAGCCACCATGGCCTACACCGTGTAATTACCGTTACGAACAACGCTTTGAGTTTTACAACGATGGTCGATTCCGCGTGGCAGCAGCAGATTACGGGCGTGGTTGTGGTACCGATGGCACTTATCGTCCCATTATTCGCATGGATATTGAAGTCGATGAAAAATCTGAAAATTTTGCTCAATGGGATGGCAAAACGTGGAAGAAATGGCAAAAAGAACAGTGGCATTTACAACAAAATGATACCGCTTATACGGAACAAGGTTATTTATTTAAAATAACCAATGACAATGACAGCGGCTTTTATCTTGAACCTAATCGCGGGCAATTTGGAGATGGTTCAAAAGGGGATTTTGCCTTTAGTTACATAACGGTCAATCACGCCAATAAAGACGAAGGCAAAAACGACATGGTAACAATGGGTTCCTGTTGCAACAAAAACTTCCAACAAGGTCCAGAGCAGTTCCTTACTCCGGCGGAAGATTTAGCACAACAAAATTTAGTCTTGTGGTATGTTCCCCAAATAAAAAACAATGGCACACCAGGGCAGGAATATTGTTGGGCGGATACACGTGTGGAAAACGGCATAAAAAATACCAAAGTCTGGCCGTGTTACGCTGGTCCCATGTTTATTCCGACAGACTTATGAAAAAAATACTCTTGATAGTTATTGTTATGACTTTAAGCACAGTGGCTTATTTTTACTGGCAACAACAAAACAACAAAATTATAAAAACAACTCATTTGCCCACAAAATTTAAAGTCGGTTTAGTTAGTGGCTGCCGCAAGATTCCAGAATTTATCAACCGCCTAAATATGCGTCAACCAGCCATTGACTCCAAACAACAAGACCACAACGGAGGCTTGTTGATACGAGACATTTCAAATAATTCTACGTGGCAGGATGAGTCATGGACAAAACCAGGTTATTTAGCGGCTTTTGAACGAGACAACAAAGGCAATATGTATGTTGCGCCTTTACCTTATGTGAGTCTGACTCTTAACCCACCACAGAAACAAAATCAAATCTACAAAATCGACACCCAAACGGCAAAAATGGATTTATACTTAAAGATGCCATCATCAGAAATTCCAAACAATAAAAACCCTTTTGGAACCATGGGCTTGTTTTACGACTGCGACACCAATTCCCTGTACGTGAGCTCTGTTGCTGGCTCATTACCCAAACAAGAAAAAGGTGTTATTTACCAAGTTGACCTAAACAACAATAAAGTGGTTTCACAATTGAACCATATCGATGCCATTGGTGTGGGTGTTTTTAACACTTTAAAGGGCAAGAAGTTGTATTTTGGTTCAGCACGAAAACCGCATATCTATTCTGTTTATTTAGATGAGAAAGGGCATTTTGTAGGCGATAAGAACTATGAATTATCTATTTCAGAAATACAAGGCGGCAATACCACGGTGGCAAAGAAGTTTGTCTTTAGCCGTAAAAACAATAAATTTATCATGACCATTAAGGAAACAGAATTTGGTTTTCGTTTATTGGCTGAAAACAACCCAAATAAAAAGAAATACCACTTTGAATACAGCCTTGCTGATGACAAATGGGTGTTTTTGGCGGCTGATAATGATTAGGTTTCTTCTCGCTCTTATTGTTGCATTACCCATCTCTTGTGGACCGAATAAGGCAACACAAATCGAACAGGGCAAGGAGTTGTTTCACTCTGTGCATATTGGTAAAAATAAGGCAATTGGCTGTATTTCCTGCCACACTTTGAAGCCCGATGTTAAAACCGTTGGTCCAAGTTTGTCTGGTTTGAGTTTACGAGCCGACAAATTAGTTGCTGGATTAACAGCTCAACAATACATTAAAGAGTCTATCATAAATCCCGATGCGTATCTTGTCAGTGGTTACGAACCTGCGGTTATGTTTACT
>JALSIL010000241.1 GCA_026990095.1 Lysobacterales bacterium | reverse complement strand
CCTTTTTTGCAATCCTTAAAAACCGTGTGCCGCCGCATAAAAAATAAAGATGATTTGCAGCACTATTTAATTGCATTGGATGAGTTTGTCGAAAAAACCCAAACCGTCATTCATGGGCATAACTCGCTGTATGAATCATCAGGAATGGTGCCATTATTACAAGCCATGCCACAACTTATTTCCAAACTTAGCATTAAAGGCTTGAGAAATTTTATTGACTACGGTGCTCGCAATTATGTCGATGCACCTGATCAACAAATTGACTATTTCAGTCTGAAATCACACGATGCCAAAAGCATTATAAATCGAGAAAGACAAGGCACTAGTTTTAAAAACAGTGAGCTCAAGCTTAATATGGCAAAAGAGTGCCTATGGGATTGTGATTATCCAATGACGGCATTTTCCACCAGTTTCGACCAAATACGGGCGCCTTTGCCGTATTTGGAAGAAGATTTGATAGCTGTGCCAGATGTATATGAAGAGTTAAATGGCATCAGCGGCATCAATCGCTACCGCACCATGCTAGCACATTTGATGGCGCATCGAAAATGGTCAAGCAAACTCATGGCAGACAATTACGCACCACAAATGCAACTAATTATCTCCGCCTTTGAAGACGCACGCGTTGATCGGCTTGCCATGCGTCAGTATCCAGGTTTAAAGAAATATTTTTTCGCCTTGCATACCTATCCTGAAAAAGGTGCATGTGACACAATGAAAGTCTCAACAATTCGCTACCGAGCAACACGCTTATCACGGGCTTTAATCGATAAAAATTTCAACCCCGAAGACGAACTAATCCAGCAATTTAGAAAAAAGTTCAACCAACTCATTAATAATAAACCCTCATCGACGCAAGAAATGGCAAAGCTGGGTACTCACTATTTCATCCAATCACGCCTTGATAGCGATAGTTTACCCGAAATTTATTTTGACAATACCGAAGTGTCTTACCGAGATGACAATCGGTACTTTTGGTTTCATTACGAAGAATACGACGAAGCCGATGAAATTGTGCCCAATGAATACCAAAATGAAGAACGCATAATCGATACAGCCGACAGCTTGCCACCACGCTTTTACGATGAATGGGATTATATTTCCCAAAGCTATCGCCCAGATTGGACAACGGTGTATGAAAGGTTGCACCCATCAGGGGATGCCAATAAGATTGATAAACTCTTGCAAAAACACGATGAATTGGCAAAAAAATTAAAACGCATGATAGAAATGCTAAAACCCCAGAACAAAAAACGCATTCGCTTTCAAGAAGAGGGCAGTGAACTTGACTTGGATATTGCCTTGCGTTCCTTAATTGATTTAAAAAATGGGCAAGTGCCCGATTTGCGAATAAATTACAGCAATATTACGGACTCTCGCAATATTGCAGTGATGTTGTTGGTTGATTCATCTGAATCATTAAATCAAATAAATGCTGAAACGGGTCAATCCCTATTGGAACTTTCTCAAGAAGCTTTGGCAATAACGGCATGGACAATAGATAAATTGGGAGATAAATTTGCCATTGCGGGATTTAACTCAAATACCCGAAGTGAAGTGCGTTATCAGCATATTAAAGGATTCAGTGAACAATACGGAGAAACGGTTAAAGCGCGTATTGCCCAAATGCAAGCGTCATATTCCACGCGCATGGGGTCAGCTATGCGACATGCTGCACATTATCTGGGTGCACAACAAGCAGAAAAGAAATTGCTGTTGGTATTAACCGATGGTGAACCTGCGGATATTGATGCAAAAGACCCACAAACACTTATTAAAGACGCAAAAAAATGTGTGGAAGAACTCAAGTCTCAAGGTATATTTAGTTATTGCATTACGCTCGATAACAATGCAGATGATTATGTGAGTGATATATTTAATAACCAATACACCATTATTGATCATGTTAACAAATTACCAGAACAACTGCCCAAAGTATTTATGCAATTAACACGCTAGGAGTTTGTCCGAGAATAGAAAATCTGTTCCAGAAAAGCTGGATTTGTGCTATTTCCCGCTTTTTCTCGGCAAATAGCGGGGCTATTCTACTCAAAAAACCAAAAAATAGCCCTAAACCCAGCTTCCCTTCATGACGATTCCTGTTCTCGGACAAGCTCCTAGTTAATCTTTTATTGGGTTTCTGGGATTTGGGTTAAATGTAAAAAAATGTCAACTAATAAGTTGAATTAATTCGCATAAAGAGTAGAATAAATAGTCATATAAGCTAAATAATGAATAAAAGTCACTGCGAATAGTGAAATAAAATAATGGGTCTTCTAAATAATAAGCACTCAAAAAATTAGTTTTAAATCCCCAAATAATGACTTGAATCATGAAAATTAAAACAATAATAGTTGCATTGTTAGTATTCCAATTTGCTGTGCATGCACAAGAATCAAAGAAAAAAAAGCCCTCATGGAGTGACGCCATGCCTGAACGTAAGGATAATCCTGACATAAAGGTTGGAATTGAAAAAGAGGAAGACTTTGGGTTGGATAGAAGTTCGCTTGGCTTTGATCGAGATGAGTTTTCTTCTCCCGAAGAGAATGCTCAAGACTCCACTTCTCAACAAATAACCAATAAGATTGAAATTCAAAAACAGTTAGATAATGAACGCAAGAAGAATGCAGCTCAACTGGCAAAACTTAAAAAACTAGAAGCCGAGCGGTTAGCGTCTGAAAAATTAGCAGCTAAAAAACGAGAAGCCGAACGGTTAGCAGCAGAAAAGGAACGAGAAGCACAAAGGTTGGCTCGAATACAGCAAGAAGAACAAAAAAGACTTGCCGCTCAAAAACGAGAAGCCGAACGGTTAGCAGCAGAAAAGTTAGCCGCAAAGGAACGAGAATCTCAAAGGTTGGCTCGAATACAGCAAGAAGATCAAGAACAAATTGCCGCTCAACAACGAGAACAACAAAAACAACTTCAAGAACAGATTGCCGAGCAAAAACGTGCAAAACAAAACAATCTTGAAAACAAAGCAACTGCGACAACTCCAATTGCCAAACAAGAACCACAAAAAAAGCAAGTCCCTACAGCACCCTATAAATGGAAAAAAATAAAAAATGTGGCACCGGTTTACCCTTCAAGAGC
>JALSIL010000240.1 GCA_026990095.1 Lysobacterales bacterium | reverse complement strand
AGTATTCTTTCTTGTCCATCTATAAGACCATCACCATCACTGTCTTGATTAGGGTAAACATAGCCTAAAAATACAGAACTTCCATTTGGAGCGGTATTTGTTGCCACTAACTTGTGATTAAGTGAGTCGCTCTGGTCACGATAAAGCCTAACTGCACTTGGGCATGGAAGGAAAAGGCATTGAGCAATTGGCAAAATATACCCTTCAATGCCTGCATAATTGTAGCCATCGTCATGAAAAATCTGAATTTCAGCATCCGATATGGCATAAGTATCGTTTCGATTAACTCCAACTGATTTTTCCATTCTTCGCAAAGGTATCATATCCTTAACACCAGTAAATGGGTTATTGTTTGTTGTGAAAACATAAAAACTAGCACGTGGGTTTGATAAATCTACAGGAATAGCATCGGGGTCAGGATTGTCTAAATTGTCATCATACCAAAATTCAGTAAACTCATTAACTATAGGAACACTTGCATTCGAAATATAACCAGCATCTGACAACATAAAAGCAACAGCAATTTGCGAAAATGGTGTATAAACATTGTTACTACCATCTAAGGCAACAACATCAAACATAGGTGTTAGTCTTGTTTTCATTTGTACGTTATTGGACTTACCTAATATCACTTCTAACGCCCTTCGTGCATTGGGTTGGCCATAACCAAAATATTCATCAAAGCCTGTTTGCCCATTTAATTTATCAGTTGTGGAATTTAAAACATTTCTTAAGCCAATCAAGCTGTTTGGATTTGCATCACCATTCGGCAATAATGGATGAGCTGAACGCATCAATTGATAAATAGCAGAAACCTGAGGGGCGGATATTGAAGTGCCTGTACACAAACCATAACCATCATTGGCTACGCCATCAAATACATCTGAGCATACATTAGGAAATGATGGAGAATGCACTTTTCCATGATAATAGGTTGAATAAACATTTCTTGCTTGGGTCATAACATCTGTTTTATGGTCAAGGAATAAATTTCCCAAATTATCTGGTAAAAAACTGTGGTTTGACCCACATTCCCTACCAGTTGGAACTAAAAAAGCTGGTGGGAAAAGAGTTTCAGGGACGTACCTAAAACAATTAAAATCATCTGTAAAATCTAGGTAGTTACTGCCATTTGGTGTATCGTTCCAATAATTTACTTGATTATTAACTACCTCAGTCAAACCACCAACAGCCACAACTCGCTTATCACTGGCAGGAAAATTTAATGCCTGCCTATCATTGCCAGCTGATGCCACAAACATAATTTGTCTTTTATCCAACAGCCTAAACTTTAGACAAATTGGTTCTTGACTTGTTGGAGGACAGACCTCTGGTTCTGGGTCAAATCCACCCCCACTAAAATTTAGTACGCCAACACCATTCTGTGCTGAATAGTACAAGCCATTAGCAAAAGCGTTGTCTGGTACAATAGAGAATTGATAAGTTTTGAAATTATTAGCATCATTTGGGTCAACAAATGTAGTGCAACTACCGCCTTTCGCGGTGTAGTATTTCATCATAGAAAGCCCACAATTTTTGCAAATCCCTTCAACCAAGCCATTTTTTGCAGCAATTAGTCCTGATGTGTGGGTACCATGACCAACAAAAGAGGCTGCAACCAAATTGTTGTAATCTGCTTCCATCGTTTCAGGGGCTTCATCTATAAAATCACAAGCCGCTGTGTTTGTTGTTTCTGGCACACCTTGAAATTCATCAATATTTAAGTCTACTACCGTAGGGTTGCCTGTGATAGGGTCATACAATGTCTCTGACACATCTATGTGATAATAAGCATCCAGTAAATTACCTCCTGTGTAGTTACCACTTTCATCAAAGGCTCTTAATGCTGGATGATTGAGTTCTACACCCGTATCAACCATACCAATATAACCCATTCCCTCTGACAACTCCCAAGCAGATTGAATGGTTTGATTAATTATATTAACAACTTTAAGGCTTTTTACTTTGTTATTTTTCTTAGAAAACAGCGTCTTCTTTAAACTACTAACATCTTGATATGTTGAGATGGGTGGGTTGTCTTTTAAAGTCACTTCGTTGAAGTTTTTGATATATTGTTCATTTGCTAGTGAATTTATAATGCTTTGACTGTCTTGACTCGAATCATAGGTAACCATTAAATATTGTTGCAATCTTGACAAGCCCCACAGAGGGTGTGCATCCATTATGGACTTTAAATTTCCTGACGCTCTTGAATCTATTAAATATTTCACATCAACTGGTGCAACAACATTAAAAGCCTGCAAAGAATAGGAAGGTGGTGGTGGCGAAACAGAACCATCTTGAACAATTGCATTTAATGAAGGCGCATTAGTGTCTCTGGATATTTCAATATAATAAGTTGATGAAAAGGCATTCGTTAGTAAAAAAAGCAAAAATAGTGGATATTTTCTCATGGTAAGACAGCTCCTGTTGTTTATTCTGAGTTATAAAAATGACGTTGAGTGAAAAGCAATGTAAAGAAAAGCAAAATTAGTACATATAAAATTATCGACTTAATTGACAAAGTATCGACCACTACAGCAGCAGTTACGTCAAAAGCAAATGTTGGCCCATAGGCATAAGCAAGATTATAGGGTGGTTCAGGAATTGGCAAAGGTGTAACAGATCCACTTATTAAGGTTTCTAAAGTGTAAGCCCCTTCTGGCAACTGACCAATCTCATAATACGCTCTTATGGCTGGTAGAGGAATTGGAAAACAGATAGGGGGATTAAATGTATTGTTTACCGCAATTAGCCTAATATTATTTCCAAAGTATTGAAATATATGGGTTAAGCCTTGAGAGTTTGCAGTTGGTAGGGATAAACAACCAGGGTAATAAGTATGTGCAATTCCGACTCGAATAGTATCACCAACCATTGGATTTGGTGGGTCAATAACAACATATGGTTCAAAACCTTGGGCTACAGAAAAAATAGAGGATGTTAATAAGATAAATAGTAAAATTATTTTTTTCATGGGGTATCTCCGTTGATTACCAACCCATTGTAAAACAGGTTTTATCGGAAATACAAACAAAGACTTTATTTTTAGGTTATTCACATTTTCCACTTGATTAGCAGGTGCGAACTATGTTACCCC
>JALSIL010000239.1 GCA_026990095.1 Lysobacterales bacterium | reverse complement strand
GCAGTCCTTACCGATATTTCTAACCATATTTCACTGCCATCATAAAGAGCATCGCCAAAATCCACTTGTGGAATGTTAAATAATCCAGCGTTAACGGAAACTCCATTAAAAGTTTGAGATGCTAGGATTGTTCCACCAGCGGCGAGTTTATAAGCATCTATAATAATGTCGTAACTGCCGTTGGCTGGTGTGCCGCCATCAGTAAGTTGTCCTTGGTAGCTAAAACCACTGCCTACAGGAGCTGTTTGTGCCGTAAAAGTGAGCGTGATTAAAGCAAAAAGTATGTATAATTTATTCATGGTATTTTCCTATTCAAAACCGTTGCTAAAAATTGATTCTGTGGTGTTTGTTGGGACAGAGGCTTGCCAAAATCCTCCCGTTAGGGTGAAAGAGCCTCCCGGCATGGCATTACTGGCATCGACTTGTCCAATACTGGATTTGAGTGTAAAACCACCACCACTCATGCTATCGCCACCGCCACTGTTTAGGGTGTATTTTTTCATAATAAATTGTGCTGATGTGGTATTGAAAATCAACAGCAGTGAGAAAATCAAGAAATTCTTCATTAAAATATTTCCTTCAAATAGATTGAGTGTAGATTATAGAAAAAAATAAGATTTGAATTCTGATAACTTTCTGATAACTTTCTGAAAGATATAAAAAAACCCAAATAAATTGGGTTTTTTATATTGAAATTAGGTGTGATTGTTATATTTTATAACTTTTAACCAGAATTAAACGGGTTTATTCAAAGCCATTACTAAAGACTTGTTCAGCAATGCCATAAACTTCAGTGGACATTTCTGAGGTAGTACCTGACCACGTGCTTGGGATAATATTATCAGCCGTTGTTGTGCTGGTTGTGCGAATACCAAAACCGTTGGGCAAAGGGTTGCTGAGGGTGAAACTAAAATCGCCATTGGCATCTGCAAGGGTGGAACCAAGATGTTGTGTGGCATCCATTACAGAATCAGCATTATCGAGGTAAAAATCTATCATGCAATTAGGGCATGGACTGGGAGCACCCAGTATATTGCTCAAATGTGAGTGACCTGAGATGCTTGTGCCATTTACTGTAGAAACAACAGCAGGCTCAAAAGTTTTTTGAACAGCCATTAACATTGGGCCATACTCGATATACTTTTCTAACCCAGTTTTAACTATATTGCCACGAATGGTGTTGCCTCCATCCTTAAAGCCATTGACATGAGAATCACTCCACAAGATGGCTCCTTTTGTGTTGTCAAAACCATTTTTTGGGTAGTAAATTTCATTGTCTACTATCATGTGTCCATTATTGACTTCTGGCGTATCCGTGGTGGTGGATAATTTGATTCCTTGTCCGCAAACACCCACTTCATTTCCATTTAAGTCCTTGCCAATAATATTATTTTGCACGGTGTGTAATCGACCAAAAATAGTGAGTGCCTCTGGTGGCGTTGAAAAAGTGCTGTGGATGGTTTGCAATCCTGCAATAACATTGTTTTCAATCAATAAACCCGTTCCTGATGCCGATATTCCAGCGCCTCCAAACCATTCGGACGCATCCAATGGAGGGGAAACAGGATTGATGTTGGTAAAGGTTCGGCAGTTAAGACTGGCAGGGACTGCAGGCACGGTTCCATCAATTCTTGTGCCTATCAGATTGTTAATGATTTGAACGCCACTGGTGGCGGAATTAATCTCAACGGCAAAAGTGCTTGCACCCGTCATTACATTGCCATCAATGAGCATGTTGTCCGCAAAAAGAGTGGTTAAGATGGCGTGATTGCCGGCTAAGTTGTCGGTGTTTCCAAGTAAATCATCAAATTCAATATTCATGCCATTGGTTTTCAATCCCCAAGTATTATTGGTGAAAATACCGTCCGATTGTTTCCAATGAATGCTCTGACCACCAATAAAGCCCATGTTTCTTATGGTTACAAATTTTAGACCAATGTCTAATGTTGTGCCTGAGTCAATCATGATTTTTGGCATTTCACTATTTAACACATTAACAGCAGGTCCAGCGATAGTAATATTGCCAATAAGGTCTAATCCTTGAGGTTGCAGTCCATAAAAACTTGAGGTACCAGAACTATTAATCGCTAACCTCCATTGGTCGTTAATGGCATTGTAGTATAAATCATCGCCATCGCCATTGGTTCCATTTAACCCAGTAAAGCGAATTAAGATGGGAGAACATCCAGGGCAAAAGGAGTTGTCAGAACGAGCACCAGCCTCACGCAAGGCACGCCTAAAAGTACATTTTCCAGCTCCAGAGCCAGTGGTATCAGGGAAAAAAGTGGCAGCCCCTTGTGTGTAATCACAGGTGTGTAAATTATGAGTGGGTTCTTCATCAATTGCCCAGTCAACGGTGATAATACAGCCACTGCCATTGCAGATGGTTGTACTGGCAAACAAGTTGCTTGCAAAGGCTAAAAAAAGTACGGTTAAGGTCTTTTTATGGATTAAGAATTTCATCAGAATAGTTCCTTCCTTATTTAAGTTCAATTTAAACTGTAATATTAAGAGAAACAGGAATTTGAATCCTGAGTAAATTCTGATATTTTTCTGATAAAGTCATGAAATTGAGTTTATTGAGATAAAAGAAGTGCAAAATTGTTGAGGAATGTTAGTTTCCTATAAATTGTGAGTTTTTTATTCGTTCAATTTCATCACGCAGTTTAGTCGCTTCTTCAAATTCCAAATTTTTGGCGTGTGCAAACATTTGCTTCTCAAGTTTGGTGATTAACTTGGCTAAATCTTTAGGTGAATTGACATTATATTTTCCTTCGGGTTCTGCCACTCTAAATAGCGGTTTATCATCGGTTGTTGTGGATTCCACAAAACCCTCTTTTAAATCATGAATTTTACGAATAACCGTTGTAGGAGTAATGCCGTGTTTTTTGTTGAAAGCAATTTGTTTTTCTCTGCGTCTTTTGGTTTCTCCAATGGCGTATTCCATCGCGGGAGTGATTTTATCGCCGTACAAAATAGCTTTGCCTTTTTCATTGCGGCTGGCACGTCCAATAGTTTGCACTAAGGAGCGTTCGGAGCGTAAAAAGCCAGGTTTATCCGCATCTAATATAGCCACCAATGAAACCTCTGGCATATCCAAGCCT
>JALSIL010000238.1 GCA_026990095.1 Lysobacterales bacterium | reverse complement strand
AGGTGAAGAAATTAAACGGGACAAAATGCCTTGAGACTTGTCTTTCCAAAAATCTTGCGCCATACCTTGGGCAGAAAACAACAAAGACATAAAAAGAATACCCGGAAACATCATATACATAAATGAATGTTTTGATTCTGTCTTTTTACTTTCATCGGCTTTAACCTTTTTCTTTGCCTGAATTTGTGGCGGAAATAGCTGTTTCTCTAACAAGTCTACCGTGTGTTTTATTTGCACACTCATCATTGCCATTTGCTCATCAGAAATACCCTTGCCCGTTATGAGGTCGTCGAACTGCTGCAACTCATCACTAAATAACAATTGAATATAATGACCCGTATCTGCCAAAGTTGTCACCATTATCTCAGCAATTTCAGGCAGAATATTTTGACTGGGGTTTTTAACCAGTTTTAATGTTGTGGGTTTGTTATCAACAAAGTTTTGCGTGAAGCCTTTTTCTATCGTTAACCACACACTGGCATCACCTGCCGACATAATGGTTTGCCCTTCATCTTTCTTCACTTTCTTAAGAGTAAACATATCAGCAAGAGGTCCCTGGCTAAAGGTGCGGACAAACATTTGTGACAAAAAGCTGTCATCATTGTCGGTTATCAACAAAATACCACTGGGTTTAGCATTGCCATCTGATCCTGACATCAAAGAAAAAAGAGCGGCCATCATCATAGGAATTACCAACCACAGGGCTAATTGCCATTTTTCTTTCAACAATTTGGACAAGGTGCCTTTCAAAACAGTTCTTGTTAATGGATTTATCATGTGGCATCTCGCAATGCTCGTCCCGTAAGTTTAATAAACAAGCTCTCCAAATTGGCTTGTTGAATTTTAACCTGGTGAACTTTTCCTATTTTTGCAACACTCTTTAGTACTTTAGTTAAGCATTTTGATGCTTCAGGAATCAAAATACGCACTTCTTGATGTGAAAGCTCAAGCACTTGTGCTCCAATGCCTTCAAGTAATTGCTTATTAACTCCTTCTTGATAACGCCCTTTAAGTGTAATTAAGTCACGCTCTCCCATCTGTTGGCGCAAGGCTTCTACAGTCCCTGCCGCAATCACTTGCCCTTTATCCATGATAAGCAACTGGTCACACAGCCTTTCGGCTTCTTCCATATAATGTGTCGTGTATATAACCGCCGTTCCAGATTCTTTTAGTTTTATCGTTGCTTGCAATAAATGCTCGCGCGATTGCGGATCGACACCTACTGTTGGCTCATCTAATAACAAAGCTGAAGGTTTGTGCAAAATCGCACAGGCAAAATTAAGTCGTCTTTTCATGCCACCACTAAACTGTTTGACAGGTTCTTTTTGACGGGACTCTAAACCCACATCAAGTAGAACTTCTTGAATACGACTTTCAAGTTTTTTGCCTGACAATCCATAGGCAGAACCCCAAAAAACTAAATTTTCATGAGCAGATAAATCATCATAGAGTGCCAACTCTTGTGGCACGATTCCTAAAGATTGCTTCGCTTTGACTGCTTGTGTGGCAATATTAAAGTTGTTAATTGACACCGAACCACTAGTGGCTTTAACCAAACCACTGATGCAGTTTATCGTGGTTGACTTTCCCGCTCCATTTGGACCCAATAAACCAAATATTTGCCCCGTGTTGGCAGTAAATGAAATGTCTTTTACGGCTTCAAATGCACCAAAAGATTTACTTAAATTTTTTACTTCTATCATGTTTTTTCCTAAAAATAATGGATTTAGCTGTGCTAAAAACGATTGGTCTGTTGTTTTGTTACAAGTATAATAACATTATTCAAATTTTATTATATGTGTTATTAGTCACTGCCTTAGTGAATTGGTAGAATAACCAATTCTTGTTACCACGAGATTTACGAATTATCAAAGAAGTAAGGGAATGGCATCTATGTCTTACAATTTCAAACAGATTGACTTAAAATCAAGCTCACTATTTAAACAACTCAAGCGCAATGAAAACAGTTAATATAATTTTACTGTTGCTGTTGGTCACCATGTCATGGCTGCATTTTTTTGGCGATGGCGGTTCAAAAGATTTAAAAGAAAAGCAGCGACTCTATCAAGAACAACTTGAAAAGAATAAAAAGCTTAGGGCTCGTAATGAGAAGCTCAAAGCAGAAGTTGAAGATTTAAAAAATGGTTTAGAAGCCATTGAGGAACGTGCTCGTTCTGAAATGGGTATGATTAAATCAGGAGAAACTTTTATTCAAGTTATTGAAGACAATGATTGATATTCAGTCTTTTTCTAAACCATATGCGATTTAATCGTCCTAATTTAAGCAAAGGTCTCTTTTTATAAAAAGGTTTTAGGTCAGTAACTGTTTAGCAACAAACTGTGCGTACTCTTCGGCTTGTTTGCTGTCAGGCAATGAGCCATATAAAGTCTTAGACATGTGTAAAAAACCCACATAAACTGAATACGCCAGTAAGGATTGTGCTTTGGCAAATTTTTCATCAAAGCCCATTTCTTGATAAGATTGTTGCAGATGACTTAAACGTTCTAAGGTAATTTCTTTTAAGATTTTGGAGATTAATGTGTGCGATCTGTCGGCTAGTAAAGTGCTATAGATAAGGTGAGTTTGTATGGGTTCAGCACTGAGTTTAAACCAAGCCAGAAGTCGTTTTTTTGGGTTTTTGATGGTCAGTATCGTTTCTTCAACCAGTTTTTTATCACCTAGACGCCACTTTTTTAGAGATTGTTTAACTAAATCCATGCGGTTACTAAAATGCCAATAAAAACTTCCTTTGGTAACGCCCAACTCACGTGCAAGCGGCTCAACTGCCACAGCAGCCACCCCTTGGTGGGCAATAACATTTAAAGCCGCATCTTGCCAGTCTTCTGCCGTTAAGGATTTCTTTTTAACAATTTCATTCATAAATATGTATTTAACACTAATTAAGGTATGATTGAAAGGAAAACATGGTGTTTTTGGTCTTATCCATACGCAAGCGTATTGACTTTTGACTAAAACCATTCCATACTGTAGCGTATGGTATTATTTATTGGAGACTCAAAATGAATTTTTTAATTTTATTAGGCACATTTTTAGCAGTGACATTCTTCTGCTCTTATCTCAAAACCAATTTAAAAACATGGACAATTGCCACCGCCATTGTTATGGCTTTGGTCTCATGGAAGTTTTCTTTTGGGTGGCTATCACTGTCACTTATTTGGCTTATTTTTATCGTTGCATCAGTGGTTTTAAACATCAAATCCATTCGTCAACAAATGATTACTGCACCATTTTTAAAGTTTTATAAAAAAGCCTTGCCCAAACTTTCTGAAACCGAACGCATTGCACTTGAATCGGGCACGGTCAGCTGGGATGGGGAATTATTTAGTGGTAAACCAAACTTTAAAAAACTTCATGAAATACCAGCCCCACAACTAACATCGGATGAGCAAGCCTTTATCGATGGACCCGTTGCTGAATTATGTTCAATGGTTGATGAATACGAAATAAACCACGTCAAAGGTGATATGCCCAAAGAAGTGTGGCAGTTTATTCGTGACAATGGTTTTATTGGCATGATAATTTCCAAAAAGTACGGTGGATTGGGTTTTTCAGCTTTAGGTCATTCAATGGTATTGCAAAAATTAGCCTCTCGCAGTGTCGCTGTTGCCGCAACCGTTGCTGTTCCCAATTCTTTAGGTCCAGGTGAACTTTTGCACTTATATGGCACACAAGAACAAAAAGACCACTACTTGCCAAACCTTGCCGCAGGAAAAGACATTCCCTGTTTTGGTTTAACAGGTCCTACTGCTGGTTCTGATGCCACCTCTATTCCCGATACGGGAGTTGTCTGCAAACGCAAATTTGAAGGCAAACAACAACTCGGCATTTTATTAAATTTTAACAAACGTTACATCACCTTAGCACCCGTTGCGACGGTTGTTGGCTTGGCATTTCAAATGTTAGACCCTGATGGTTTGTTGGGCGATACAAATGAATTAGGCATCACCTTAGCTCTACTGCCACGCGACACCAAAGGCATGGAAATTGGTAGACGCCATAATCCATTAGATGTCATGTTTATGAATGGTCCGATTATTGGCAAAGATGTCTTTATTCCTTTAAGCTACATTATTGGTGGCGAAAAGATGATTGGTCAAGGGTGGAAGATGCTGGTCGAATGTTTGTCTGTTGGTCGTTCAATTTCCTTGCCCTCATGTTCAACTGGTGGTGCTAAAATGGTAACCTTTGCCACGGGTGCTTATGCTCGCATTCGCAAACAATTTAATATTCCTATTGGTCGTTTTGAAGGCGTCGAAGAAGCTTTGTGTGAAATTGCTGGCATGACATATTCAATGGCAGCCACCTCGACCATGACAGCATTGGCTGTGGATCAAGGGGAAATTCCTGCCGTGCCATCAGCAATTGCCAAAATGCATGCAACCGACATGTCGCGCACAATAATTTCACACGCCATGGATATTCATGGCGGTAAAGGCATAATCATGGGGCCAAAAAATTACCTCGGTCGTGCTTGGATGGGTTTACCTATTTGGATTACGGTTGAAGGGGCAAATATTTTGACCCGCAGTATGATTATCTTTGGGCAAGGAGCCATTCGTTGCCACCCCTATGTGCTTAAAGAAATGGAAGCAGCAAATATTGAGGATGCCGATACTCGCCTAGTTAAGTTTGATGAAATACTATTCAAACACATCGGTTATAGCTTCAGTAATGCGGTTCGTTCATTCTTTATGGGTTTAGGCTTGTGGCGTTTAGAAAAAGCCCCATCGGACAACTTTAGTAAAAAGTTTTACGCTCGTATCACACGTTACAGTGCCGCCTTTGGGTTGGCTGCCGATGTATCTATGCTAACACTAGGTGGAGCATTAAAAAAGAAAGAAAAAACATCTGCCCGTTTAGGTGATGTGTTAAGTCATTTATACATGGCATCTGCGGTACTCAAACGTTATCGAGACCAAGGCTCACAAAAAGCCGACCAAGCCTTGGTTGCTTGGTCATTACACCAACATTTTTATAAAATCGAACAAGCCTTAAAATTATTAACCTACAACTACCCAAGCAAAGTGGTTGGATTTATCTTACGGCGTTTGGTGTTGCCATTTGGTAACCATGAGTTACCAGCAGGTGATCGGTTGGGTCACAAGGCAGCAAGTTTGATTTTAAACCCAAATGAAACACGTGCCCGCTTAACCGATGGGATTGATAAAGCTGTCAGTGACAAAAACATTGTTGCAAAAATGAACGAAACATTGAAAAAAGTCATCGAAGTTGAACCCTTAGAACGCCGCATTCTTAAAGCCCTAAAAGCAGGGCAAATCAGTGCCATAACACCAGATGAAAATCTGGCTCAAGCCTTAGCCAAAGACATCATCAATCAAGATGAGCACGACAAGCTAAAAGTTGTTCGAGCACAAGTGATGGATGTGATTAATGTAGATGACTTTGACTTTGATGCCTTTGACCGCACAAAAGTGATTAAAAAGTCAAAAATATCCAAAATAAAAGCCGCTTAATAAGCCCCTTCTTAAACCTAAAAACCGCAGTTTCGTGCGGTTTTTTTTGGTTTCCTATTCATTTCCTAGCTAAATCTAAGATAGGTTTTGACAACTGTAAACAAAAACTTGCGTTTAAACTAAGCTGAATGAAGCACTGAAAATTGGCTCGCTTTTAGGTGGTTTATTAGAAATCATTTATCAAAAAACTTAATAACCTTGCCAATGAAAGGAATCGATAACAATCGCTTGAATTTTTCGCGGTACATCATGAGCTCTTTACCGTAGGCGATTTCATTCTTTATGGATTGATTGTAGTGCTGGTAAACTGATTGTTGCGTGTCAGAAAAAAGGTGCAAGTCAGGTAGGATTGGTAAGTTTGCTTTTTGTTTGCTAGCTATAACTATGTAGTACATCGACTTGATTAATTGTTGTTCGTGAAATAATTGGTTGTCTTGCAATACATCCGATGAATAAGTTTTTGATTGCTTATCCAGCTTTTGCATTAGTGAATTAAACGATAAGGCCTGTGCATACCATATTTGCTGTTGCCAGTGCTTATCTAACAAATCTTTAAATTCTTGTTTGTATAATTCTTTAACGTGGTATTCGTTGCTAAAGCCCGTGGCATCGGAATAATGCTTTTTATCGGGTGTTGAAATAAGCAAGATTCCATCTGTTTTTAGTACGCGGTTAAATTCAGCAAGCATTTGTTCGTGTTCAGCCAAATGCTCCAATGTTTCAAAAGAAACAATAACATCAATTGATTCAGTATCCAGTGGAATATCAAGGCACGAGGCTTGCTGGTAATGCAAGTTCTGGTGTTGGTATTTATTTTGTGCATGGGCAATACTATCTGAATCTATATCCATTCCAATAACACTTCGGGCTTTATTTGCTAAAATTGCACTGCCGTAACCTTCGCCTGAGGCAATATCCAATACGTTTTTACCTGCCACTAAGTTTTGGGCAAAGGCATAACGGTGGTAATGTTCGTACCAAATTTCTCGCACACACTCTGGGGTAAAACGTTCTCCAGTAAATTCTAAAGGTTTTGTTTTTTGTTTTTTCATCGTTGTATTATACCGCAGGGTTAATATTGTAACCAATGCAAAAATAGAAGCGTTAGATATTATCCATCTTTTTTAATTGTTTTGCTATAATGCGCACATGAAGAATATTCCTTATTTAATCGTTTACAACCATAATAAAGCCCAAGCTTTTGACATAAACAGCAAGAAAAAAGTAGATTTGCATTTATTTGAAGAACCTCTTTTAGGTAATGCTTTCTACCAAAAGATTCAGCAGGTATGCATCAACTCTTCTGCACCAGTAGTAATTGTCAATGCCAAGGCTGTATTGCCTGAATTTTGGTTGGAGCGTTTAATAAAACCCCTTGAGCAAAAAGAAAGTTTAATTTGTTCGGCATTAAGTTGTCATTTCTTTGAACTCTCGCCATTAGAGCAATCCGATGAATTTCTTGGGAGTCTGCATGATTTTGATCAATTAATTTACAATTTGCAAACACCTTCGACATTTTTCACCTCGCAATTAAATCAGGCATGTTTTGCCTTGAAAAGCAGCACTCTTTTAGACAAAATCACCCAAACACCTAAGCTTGCCTGCACCAATTTAGTGGTGCAAACGCACAACCAAGAAGCAACGATTAAATTAACCAAGCCAATAGACATAGGCAACCAAGTCAAACTACCTGCACATGGGTTGGTGGATTTACATTGGCGCATAAAGCCATTTTTATTCAAAAGGAAGCAATTGGGTTATCCGCTTCTTGATGGTAAACCAGTGATGTTGCATATTACCATGAATTGGGGTGGTGGCGTTCATCAATGGATTAATGATTACGCCAAACATGAGAAGGACTTCCACCACATTATTTTACGGTCTAATGGTGAGTTGTATCGACAAAGATACGGTGAATCACTCAGTCTACATTACCATCAATGTGACGGCATTGCCCTTCGAGAATATGAAATGCAATCACCGATTGACTCTATTGCCATTGAACACCCTGAATACAATTTAATTTTTAATCGGATTTTAAAAGACTTTCAGGTTAGTCAAGTAATGGTTTCAAGTTTTATTGGGCATGGTTTTGAGTGTTTGCAAAGCAATTTGCCAACTATACGCGTTTTGCATGATTATTTTCCTTCTTGGCCAAGTTTAATGGCAAGACTTGATGATAAAGAACTTGATGAGAACACCTTAAAACAAGCACTCGAACACACGAAATTTGAACCTTTTGGGCAAATCACTTTTCAAGAGTATCTCACGTGTAAAGAAAAGTTACACAAAATTTATCAATCAAAACACATTCGGCTAATTGCACCGAGCCAATCCGTTAAAGATAACTTACAAAAAATTGACAAGGAAACTTTTACCAATGTTGAAATCATTGCCCATGCAATAGAGAAATTTAACCCCATTAATTACGATAAAGCAAAGGTTCAGTTTACAATCTTGATTCTTGGTCGAATCAATCCTGCCAAAGGTCAAGACTTGCTTGAAGAAATAATGAATGAACTTGGGTCGGATTACCACTTTGTTCTTTTAGGTGCGGGCAATGAAGGAAAAAAATACTTAAAGAATAAAAATATAACGGTAATTATGGAGTACACCAACAGCCAACTTAGTAAGCAGTTGCAAAGTATTCAACCTGATATTGCCTTAATTACTTCACAAACCTCAGAAACATTTAACTACACCTTATCGGAGTTACAGCAAGCTGGTATTTGTGTTGTTAGTACAAAATATGGTGCATTAAAAGACCGTATTATTGACGGTAAAACAGGTTTTTTATGTGAAAACTCTTCGACAGCCTTTGCCAAACAAATTCACAATTTAAAACAAAACCCTCAAGAAATTTCAAAAATTAGAGAAACATTGAAGTCAATTAATTTACCCGATTTCAATTCTGAAATTAAGCACTTTAAGTCACACTTAGGAAAAGCACATACAACGCATTACCAATTAATTAAGACTTCTTTGCATCAGCCTCAACTAACCAGAGAATTGCTTAGCCTAGCCAGAATAAAAGCATCATTAGAAAAAGAATTAACCAAAATGACCGACCTGATGGAAGAAAGATCAAGATGGGGTGTAAAATTAACAAAAGAATTAAAAAGTGCTCACATAAGCATTAATCAAGAACAGAATGAAGTTAAACGAATAAAAGAAATTCTTGATACAGAAACAAAAAGAATGGAACAGCAACTTGAGCAACTTAAAACTCAAATTCAAGTCATTAATCATCAATATGAGAGTCTCAATCAACAACACGAGAATCTCAATCAACAACACGAGAATCTCAATCAACAATACGAAAATCTTAACCAACAATACCGTCAAAAAGCCCAAGAAAACAACCAGTTGACCCAACAAAAACAATCCATCGAATCTGAGTTGTTAAATGTGTACAACTCCCGTTCATGGAGAATGACAAAACCAATGCGTTCGTTTACCACATGGGCTCGGCATAAACGCAATGCCTTGGGTTTTCGTGTGTCCCAATTAAAATTAATTCCTGGGCGTTTTTCTCGTAGCATTAAATCTAGAGGAGTTGCTGGAACGACTTCATTAATAAAAAACAAATTTTCGAATAACAAACAGCAAGAGTTGCAGGCTGTGAATGTTAAATTGACCCAAACTTACGCAAAAATCCAATTTAATCCGCCAAGAAAACCTCAAGTTTCGATCATTATACCTGTTTATAACCAGTTTAAACACACCTATAATTGTTTGAAATCCCTCAAAGAATTAACCGATAAAACCAGTTTTGAAATTATTGTAGTGGATGATTATTCCAGTGACCAGACGCCAACATTAATTAAAAACATTTCTGGTATTACCTACCAAAGACAAAAACAAAATGGCGGTTTTATTGAATCCTGTAACACGGGAGCAAAACTTGCTAAAGGGCAATATTTGATGTTTTTAAACAATGACACGGTTGTTTATGACAATTGGTTGGATGCTTTGCTTGAGGTGTTTGACAACTACCCTGATGCAGGACTTGTGGGCAGTAAGTTGGTCTACCCAACCAACCAATTACAAGAAGCTGGCGGCATTATATTTTCCGATGCCAGCGGTTGGAATTATGGACGCATGGGCAACCCCGATGAACCGTGGTACAACCATGTGCGTGAAGTTGATTATTGTTCTGGTGCGAGCATTCTTATTGAAAACAAGCTTTTTACCCAGCTGGGCTATTTTGATGAACGTTTTAAACCAGCCTATTACGAAGACGTAGATTTGGCTTTTATGGTCAGAAAAATTGGTAAAAAAACTTATTATCAACCAGCCTCCATGATTACACATTTTGAGGGGATTTCAGCAGGAACTGACTTGACCCAAGGCATGAAAAAATACCAAGTGGACAATCAAATCAAGTTTAAAGACAAATGGCTTAAACAATTAAAATCCCAACCTCAGCCAGGTTCGGATATTGAATTATGCCGAATCAATGATCAACCCAAGCGCATTCTAATCTTCGATGCCTGTACGCCCATGCCTGATCAAGATGCAGGTTCATTGCGGATGATTAACATTATTAAGATTTTAAAAGAACTTAATTATCATGTTGTTTTTATGGCTGAAAACTTGAGTTTTGACAAAAAATACACCACCGCATTGCAACAACTATCGGTTGAGTGTATTTACGCGCCCGCTATCACCAGTCCCGTGAGTTACTTGCAAGAAAAAGGCAAATATTTTAGTCATGTTATCTTAAGTCGTCATTATATTGCTGAGCCAGTCATGCCCTTTATTCGCGATTATTGCCCAAAAGCTAAAATTATTTTTGATACAGTGGATTTGCATTATTTGCGTGAACAACGCATGGCAGAGGTAACTAATGACAATAATTTGTTTAAATTGTCGGAACAAACCAAAGCCAAGGAAATTGCAGTTATCAATAACTGCGATACCTCTTTGGTGGTGAGTCCTTTTGAGGTTGAAGTCTTAGCAAAAGATGCACCCGATGCACACGTGCATATTTTATCAACCATTCATCGAGTTGTTGGTTGTCGAATAAATTTCTCGCAACGCAAAGATTTAATGTTTATCGGTGGTTATCAACACACCCCCAATGTGGATGCAGTCGAATGGTTTGTAGCAGATATTTTCCCTTTGATTTTAGCAAAAATTCCTGAAATTAAATTTCATATTATTGGCTCAAATGCACCAAAACACATCAGACAAATGGCGAATGATTCCATCATTTTTCATGGGTTTGTGCAAGACATTGAACCCTTTATGGACGGTATTCGCATCGCCGTTGCACCTTTACGCTATGGTGCGGGCGTAAAGGGTAAAATCAACTCAAGCATGAGTTATGGGCAACCAGTGGTGGGAACCAATTTAGCGGTTGAAGGCATGTTTACCCAAGATGGTGTAGACGTGTTAACAGCAAAAAATGCACAGCATTTTGCACAACAGGTGCTGGCTTTGTATGAAGATGAAAGGTTGTGGAGTCAATTATCAAAAGGCGGCCTTGAAAATGTGCAAAATTATTTCTCTTTTCAAGCTGCCAAGAAGGCAATAGAAGAACTACTTAGTTTCTGAGGATTAGTTTATTTTTTCTTTAGGTTCAAGCAGGTTTAACACACTGTGTCTGATGCGGCGAGAAAGTAATTTTTTAGCGCCCATATAAAAGGTTCTTAAGTTTTCTGTAAAAACTATTTTCCCATCTTTGTCGGTTTCTATGACTTGTTCTTTTTTAAGGTTGGCAATAAAGGCTTTAAACAGTGATTTGTCAAAGAAATCAGGAGAATTAAAACCATACAGTAAGTTTAATTTACTGGCAGTCTTATGGCATAGGTTTTCTAACTGTGGCACCGTTAATTGTTGTGTTCCACTTTTTGAAAGAACGGCTATAACCAAAAAGAATCGCTCATAAGTTTCCATTAAGGCATTGGCAAGAACGCGAAGCTTGCCCGCTTGAATTGTGCCACCAGCTAAACGTTCAACCGTGCGACCAGCGGATTTGAGAACATCTAATTTTTTTAAGGTTAAAATAGTCTCTCTGCCGTAATTAATGAACTCTTCTGTGGTCCAATGCAAAAACAGTTCTTTTTTCACATACGGGTAAATAACACCCATCAAGCGTAAAATTTCTTTGCGTGGTAGTTGCCTTTGGTTCACCAAACTCATGGCAATAAATGAGGACGCAGCAAAAAGATGCAAAATATTATTGCGGTAATAGGTTAATTGTATGCCTTGTCCACTTTTGACCCGAACCACATCTCCTAATTCATGCTCAACAATTTCTATAAAACCAAGCGATACTCCTAAGTCAAATATTTCAGTCGTAGACATTTCGGTTAGTGTGACTCGCGGAGAATAGGGCAAACGGATTAATAATTCTTTATAAAATTCTATTTGTTGCGACAAATTTTCGATTGCTGCTGAATGGTTGGGTGTGGCAAGCAAACTAATGGCAAGTAAATTAATGGGATTAACGTGTGCTGCGGCATTGATTCGCTGCATTATTTCGGTACCACAGTCTTTAACTAAGGTTTTAAACCAGTCGGGTTTTTTGTTATTTTCAAGCGTGGTTTGCCGCCAATCGGGCTTGTACTTATCAAGCATATCATCAAGCATGATAGGTTCACTAAAGTTTACCGTTAATCGTCCATAATCTTCTTTAAGCAATTTTCGTGCTTTAAACAGTTGACCTAAGGATTCGCCTTTTTTTGACTTTCCGCCCAACTCTTTTTGGTAGGAGTTGCCTTCCATCAACCTTTCATAATTTAACGAAGACGGCTGAAACATCAAAGGCTTATTGCGTTCATTGAGGTAACTTTTAATGGTCATGGCAAGCATGCCTGCTTTGGGCTCGAGCAATCGACCCGTTCGCGAACGCGTGCCTTCAATAAAGTATTCTATGGAAACGCCATGCGAAAGCAAAGCACTAAGGTATTCGGAAAAAATTGTTGAATAGAGGGCAGAATTAAATGAACGCCTGATAAAAAAAGCACCGCTACGTCTGAGCATTGAACCCAAAATCGGCATGTTTAAATTGATGCCCGCAGCAATATGTGGTGGCACAACTCCGCGCTCGTGAAGTGCATAAGACATAATTAAATAATCAATATGACTGCGGTGGCACGGTGTATAAATAACTTCGTATTGTTGAGATTTCGCACGAAACTCTTCAAAGTGGTTAAAGACCACGCCGTTGTAAACTTTTGTCCAAAATTTGGTTAGCAATTTTGCAAAAATACTGACAATCGAATACGAATAGTCTGAAGCAATTTCTTTAATAATCTTACGTGCTTCTTTTTGCGCTTGCTGCACATTAATTTTTTTACGTTTAGCGTAGTTCTCTATCTCTTGACTGACTCGTGGTCGTTTCAATATATTTCGAGCTACGGTTCTTCTGTGCGATAAATCAGGTCCCACAACCGAGGTTTTGGTTCGATAAAAGTGCAGGCTTAACACTTTTGATATTTTCTTTGTTAAATCGTCAACGTTGTTAGAGTCATCCAACTCTTTGTTCAATAAAATAGGTTGACTAAAACGTAAGATGGTGTTTTTACCGTGCAGTAATATTGAGAAAAATTTTCGCAACCTACCGCCTATCGACCACTGTTCTGAAAAAAGTATCTTAAACACGCCCGCATTTTTATTGGGAGCCATTCCTAAAAAAACCGATACTGGAACGAGTTGCACTTGCTCTTTTGGGTTGTCTTTTAAAAAGGAAAGTATTTGTTTTAGGTTTTCTTGAAAAACAGTATAACTAATTTGGCGATTCCAAAAACCTTTGTGACGTTTATTTGCCAGAATTGAGGTGAGTTTAGGCCAGTTTTTTGGCAAATCCTTATAGCTGAAGTTGTTTTTTTTACACTCCGTTTTAAGAATAACACGAGACACCAATGAATCCGTATCAAGAACGTAGATTATTGGTATGTTTTTATCAATGCCCAATTTTTCCAAATCATCTGGAATGATTTTGGCTTTAATTCGGAGATAAAGTATTTTTGATAGGATTGTCATTATTAAATAAGAAGGTCAAGCCAAAACATTGGCTTGACCCTTGCTGAATTTAATCGCCTGCTTTATTTATCAGCAATCCATTTGCCGTCTTTTTTAACCATTTTAACGTCTTGATTAAATGTTTCGCCTAAAAATTTATAGGCCATTTTCATGGTAGCAGTATCGCCATTGGTTTGTACATCCGAGACATCAATTGAACCTAAGACATCATCCAATGAAATACCGTAGGCTCCCATGATATTTTTGGCACCACCCATAACGATGCCAGCTTTAGCCATGGCATCATCAAAAGACATGTTTTGCAATTCATCTAATGATTTCATGTTAAGGCTCTTGGCAGTTGCAACCGCTGCTGAAATGGCTTTGCGTGTCACTTCTTCACTTAAAATATCATTTTCACCAACGAAATCCATAACCGCATTAACGGCTTTTGTGGCTGTCTCTTTTTGCTCTGGAGGAATATCTGTGCTGGCTTGAATAGCAGAAGATGCCATGCTTTTGCCCATCATTAACATCATCGGCAATTGTGCACGCGCTTGTTCTAATTGAGGTGTTGCCATTGCCATTAACTGATCAACCGCTCCATCTGAGGTTAACATGCCCATCATTTGGGCAAATTGTGCTTTGTCCGATTCTGAAGGCGACATTTTTGCATTCTCAAACTCGGCAACTGCCTTATCGTACATTTCTTTGCTCATGCTGGCTTGCATAAGGGCTTTGATATCATTGTTTTTAATCGATTCAACAACAGACATCAATGCTCCATCTGGCGTAGACGTATCAAGTTTTGCTCTCGAATTTGCAGCCGATGAATCTGAAGAAGAGTCTCCACCACAGGCTTGCAATAGCACAATAGTTAGTACCAGTGTGAATAATTTAAATTGCTTTTTCATATGTAAATTTCCATTAGTTAATATTTCAACTGTCTATTATCTCTTATGTTTGTGGCTTAACTCAAACAAATACGTGGATTTATAAGATATATCGAGATAAATCTTCATCTTGAGCCAACTCAGATAAGTTTTTATCCACGTGTTTGGCATCAATAATGTATTTTTCGCCTGAATTGTCTGAACAATCAAAAGAAATTTCATCCAATAGTCGCTCAAGTACGGTATGCAGTCTTCTGGCACCTATGTTTTCAGTTTTTTCATTAACTGAATAAGAAACTTCTGCAATCCTTTCAATGCCATCTTGGGTAAATTCTAACGCCACATTTTCTGTGCCCATCAAAGCAACGTATTGCTCCGTCAAAGAAGCCTCTGGCTCAGTGAGAATGCGGGCAAAATCTTTGGCGGTTAATGCACGAAGTTCCACACGAATGGGCAAACGCCCTTGCAATTCAGGAATTAAATCCGATGGACGTGCTAAATGAAAAGCACCAGAAGTGATAAACAACATGTGGTCTGTCTTAATCATTCCGTATTTAGTGTTAACCGTTGAACCTTCTATTAATGGCAACAAGTCGCGTTGCACCCCTTCACGAGAAACCTCGCCACTGGCTCCGTGTGATTTTGCCACTTTATCTATTTCATCAATAAAGACGATGCCATTTTGTTCGGCATTGGTAATGGCTTGCTGTTTGGTCTCTTCATCATTGACCAATTTGCTTGCTTCTTCATCAACAAGAACGGGCAAAGCTTTCTTAATGGGCATTTTTTTGGTTTTGGTGCGTTTTTTGCCCATGTTTTCAAACATGCCTTGGAGTTGGTCGGTCATTTCCTCCATGCCAGGCGGAGCCATTATCTCAACGCCTAAATTAGAGGACACATCTATTTCAATTTCTTTATCATCTAAGCTGCCATTGCGTAATTTTTCTAAAAACTTAGCACGAGTGGCATCGCTGGTATTATCCACTTCTTCACCAGGAATCGGTGAAGAGGCTTTGGGCAGCAAATAATCAAGCACGCGTTGTTCAGCAGCACTCTCGGCGCGAGCTTGCACTTTTGCTTTAGCTGAATCACGCGTCATTTTTACCGATGACTCAACTAAATCACGAATGATGGACTCGACATCTTTACCCACATAACCCACTTCGGTAAATTTTGTCGCCTCCACCTTTATAAAGGGAGCTTCGGCTAATATTGCTAATCTTCTGGCAATTTCTGTCTTGCCCACGCCTGTTGGACCAATCATTAAGATGTTTTTTGGAGTTATTTCATTGCGTAGTGCTTCAGGCAATTGCATTCTGCGCCAGCGGTTTCGCAATGCGATAGCAACCGCACGTTTGGCACTGTGTTGACCGATGATGTGTTTATCCAGTTCTTGGACGATTTCTCTTGGAGTCATTTTTGACATATCTTATGTGTTCCTTATGCGTTGAGTTCTTCAATTGTTTGGTTTTTATTGGTGTAGATGCATATATCTGCGGCAATATCCAATGATTTTTGTACAATTTCTTTAGCACTTAAATCGGTGTTTCGCATCAATGCCATGGCAGCAGACTGTGCAAAGGCACCGCCAGAGCCTATGGCAATAAGCCCGTGTTCTGGCTCAATAACATCACCATTACCCGATATAATTAAAGAGGTCTCCTTATCGGCAACTGCCAACAAAGCCTCTAAGCGACCTAAAGACCTATTGGTGCGCCATTCTTTTGCCATTTCAACGGCTGAACGCACTAAGTGACCGGAGTGTTTTTCCAGTTTTGCTTCAAAAATTTCAAATAAAGTAAAGGCATCGGCGGTTGCTCCTGCAAATCCAGCAATCACTTCATTGCGATACAAGCGACGCACCTTGCGAGCATTGCTTTTCATCACCGTGTTGCCTAAAGTCACCTGTCCATCACCACCAATAACCACTTGATTACCCTTGCGAAAACCCACAATAGTCGTTCCCCGATAACCGTGCATGCTTTGTGTCATAACATTCTCATAAATTTCAATACCTATTAATTTTGGGATTACTATTTTGTTTTCAAGTCTAAGTTTTTTAGAGACCTTTGCATAACTCGTGGCACGTGTTAAAAAGTTGCAAAAAACACCACTCTGTGTTAAAAAATTCACAAATAGCGGGCTGTTTGACTCATTTTTTTCCTCGATTGGAGCTTATTTCATTCTTTTTTCCATCATCCCAGAGTTATGCAAAGGTCTCTGTTTTTAGCAACTCTCTGCTTTCTTTATAATTCAAAACTCATTAATTAACACTTTCTGGTTCTTTTTTGTTATTAATATTGCTAAACTATTAACCATCACTAATATTGGTTAAGCATTTGTATCAATACATTCATCTTTTAGTTTTATTTCTTAGCGCTATTTTCTCAAATTGCGCTAGTTCAACACCTCTTAATCAAAAAACAATTTCTGTTAAATCATATAAAAAACAATCTGGCTTATTAAGTAATAAAATCAATGATGTTATTCAAGATGAAAAAGGATTTTTATGGGTTGCTACTGATAAAGGCTTGAGTCGCTTTGATTCAAAAAACTTTAAACGCTTTGTTCCTAACAAGTCTAACAATAATTCTATTCCATCAAATAATATTGATTTTATGATGAATATACCTAATGGAAACTTATGGCTTTCTGTTTTAAATATGGGTATTGCTTCTATGAATAAAAACACTTTTAACTTTGAAAGTGTAAAAAACAAAAAATCACCCTTGTTTGATTTACCAAATAAAAACTTATTCGGAATGGCTCATGATAAGAACAATAATATATGGTTATCATTATTTGGCATAGGTATTTACCAATGGGATATTAGACAACAAAAATTGGTTAAGCATATTTTTGCAAACAAAGCTTCATGGTTGAAATCAAAAAAAACCTTTGAAATCTTTATTGATAAAGAGAATGTTTTGTGGGTTTGCACTATTGATTCTAAAGTATATAGGTATGAAATTGATACGGGGAAATACAAAGAATTTATATTTACTAAGAATGGAGAAGATCCAATGTCAAACCCAATATATGGGTTTGCAGAATCAAAAAAGGGCGACATATATGCTGGCGGTTATTCTGGAGTTTATAAGTTCAACATTGAAAAACAAATTTTTGAGCCATTCATTTCAAAAGAACAAATTTCTAAACACTATCAAGGAAATAGAGTTTCAGTTCGGCGTTTAATAGTTGATTCTAAAAACAATATTTGGATTGGAACAACTAAATCATTATTGTTGTTTTCTGGCAATGAATTATCAAAAGTAAATTTGTTAGAAAATGGTGAGTATATTAATGGCAGTTGGTCTGTAGCATCAATAATTGAAGATTTTAATGGTAATATATGGATTGCCACAGATGGTGTTGGGTTGATAAAAATACCCTTTGATTGGGAACGCTTTATTATTTCCACAACTCAAGCAAAAAGAATTATGCCGATAAAAAGTGCAAGTCTATTTAATAATAATTTATGGGTTAGCCATCCTTCATCGACTCTTGATTTGTATACTTTACAAAATACACAACCCACTTTTCAAAAAAAGTTGAATTTAGATTTGGGGCATAAAGATATAGATATCGATAGAGTGCTTCAAAACAGTGATGGCTTTTTATGGGTTACTTCAGTAAAAGGCATACATAGAGTCAACCTAAAAACTGGTGATACAATAAAAATAGAAACTCATAAGTCTCAAGAACTTAATAGTGTTACACAAATAATGAAGTCCAATAATAATATGCTTTACTTTAGCACATTTGATGGAGAAATTGGCTTTATTAAAGACCGAGAACTTAGTGCTCATATGATTAATCAGACAGTGCTAACAGGTAATAAATTAATCAAAATTACAGATGGATTTTCTAAAAATGTATGGTTTTTAACTGGTAATAAAATTGTAAGCTTAAGCCATGATAATAAAACATTAAAAACCCTTTACACCATTCCTAAAGAGCAAAATATTAATGAGGTCTTTGTAGATTTTAAGAATAACAAAGTTTGGATGATTAAAAACGGTGGTTTATTTCTTTTAAAATGGGATGGTGAGAAATTATGGGAGCAAAATGATTATTTCTCAAACATATTCCCAACTATTGTTTTTCAGCAAATAGAAAAAATTCAAAGTGATATATTATTAATTAGTACTGCCGATAGTGGACTGATAGAAATAAATATTAATAACTTAGAGTATAAAATATTTACAACTGAAAACGGACTTCCTTCAAATTCTATAAGAAAAATTCTAACTTACAAAGGAACTCCTATTGTAATTACAGAGTCAGGTATTGCTGTACAAAATATAAATTTCAAAAACACTCATTCTATTAAGCCTCGATTAATTATTGATAATGCATCCTTAGGCAATAATAAATTACAAAAGAAAAAATGGACAAACTTAATTCTAGATTACAACTATGGCTCGATTAGTTTTGATGTTGCCTTGCTATCCTATACAGACTCATCCACTTTCGAATACCAATACCGATTAAAGGGTGCAACCAATGAGTGGATTAATGCGGGCAATGACGATAAATTTGCCTTTCTCAACCTAAAAGGAGGAAATTACACCTTTGAGGTCAAAGGCAGAAGCAATTATGGCAAATGGTCAGATGTTGCCCAGTTTCCTTTTACGGTAAAATCAGCACCTTGGAAAACTTTATGGGCTTATGTTTTATATGCAATGGGTGCCGTGCTTATTTTGTTCTGGCTGTTGTATTTATATAAAAGGAAAATTTTGTATGAGCATGAAATATCTAAAAAACAGGCGCAAAAAGAGTTGGCAGATGCTGCCAGTAAAGCCAAAAGCGACTTTTTAGCACGGGTCAGTCATGAGGTGCGAACACCCTTGAATGGCGTGTTGGGCATGAGTGAATTACTGCTTGACACCCAAATTGATGAAGAACAAAAAATTTACGCTGACACCATTCATACCTCTGGCAAGCACTTGCTCGATATTATTAATGACATTTTGGACTTATCGAAAATTGAAGCAGGTAAACTGGAATTGGAAGAGTTGCCTTTTGATTTACTGCTTTTAGTTGACGAAGTTTGCAGCAGTTTTATCTCACAAACAAGGCAAAAACAGTTAATGTTTAGCTGTATCTTTAACCACAAAACTCCCCGAAAGCGTCTGGGTGATGTAATTCGCCTAAAACAAGTTTTATTCAACTTATTAAGCAATGCTTTTAAATTCACCAAAGAAGGAGAGGTCGTAATTAAAATCAATGCAGTAGAAGCTTCTGATTACGTCGTTATTTCAGTACAAGACACGGGCATTGGCATTGATGAGGGTTTAATAAAGAGTTTATTTGAACCCTTTGTTCAAGCCGACTC